>JANNWE010000534.1:0-38543 GCA_031414675.1 Cytophagaceae bacterium | reverse complement strand
GCTAAAAGTCTAATCTTACTTTTCAGGAGTTTCTTCAACAGAAGAAGATTCTGAACTTTTTGGTGCTTCTTCGACAATTGGAGTGTCTTCGACAATTGGAGTGTCTTCGACAATTGGAGTGTCTTCGACAATTGTTTCCACTATTGACTCTTTAGCCTCTTCGTTTGCAGAGTCCAAAGATGAGTCAACGATTTCAGACTCATTAACAACTTCAGCAAAAGATTCATCTGCAATTTCCTCTGAGCTTTCTGCAGTTAAAGGACTAACTTCAAGGCCAGAAGTTTCTTCGGAACTTTCACCAGTTTTTTTAGATTTCCCTCTTCTTGAACGCTTCCCTTTAGTTTCTTCTTCCACCGAGGTAGTTAAAGATTGCATGTTTTCATTGAAATCAACAAGCTCAATTAAAGCTACATCTGCACTATCGCCTTGTCTTTGTCCTAATTTGATAATTCTCGTATAACCACCGTTTCTTTCAGCTACTTTTTCAGCAATTTCACCAAAAAGTAAATTTATACTTTCTTTGTCCTGTAAATAAGAAAAAACCACTCTTCTTGAATGAGTACTATCATCTTTTCCTTTTGTAATTAAAGGCTCAATGTACATTCTAAGAGCTTTAGCCTTAGCCAAAGTAGTTTGAATTCTTTTAACTTTAATTAATGAATTAGCCATATTTGATAACAAAGCATCTCTGTGAGATTTTGTTCTTCCTAGATGGTTTACTTTTTTTCCGTGTCTCATATTAATTGTACGTAAGTAACGGTTAAGAAATATATCCGCAGCGATTATTGCTCACCTATTACGCTTTTTTTGTTATAAAATAGTATCTGCGTTTTAATATTATTCTTCGTCCAACTTATACTTTACAACATCCATTCCGAAATGGAGTTGTTTATCGGCAATAAGTTGTTCTAATTCGGTAAGAGATTTCTTGCCGAAGTTTCTAAATTTCATCATGTCAGCAACTTCCAATCTGGCTAAATCACCTAAAGTACGAATTTCTGCAGACTTTAAACAATTGTAGGCCCTTACTGAAAGATCTAAATCTGATAGTGAAGTTTTTAATAATTTTCTCATATGAAGAAACTCCTCATCCACCATATTGTCTTCTTCATCTTTTTTAGAATCAAACACCATGTTTTCATCTGTGAATTTAAGAAAATGCTGAATCAATATATGAGACGCTTCTTGCAAAGCTTTTTCTGGATGAATAGATCCATCAGTTTTTATTTCTAAAAGTAATTTTTCATAATCAGTACGCTGTTCAACTCTAGTATTTTCAACACTAAATTTAACATTTTTTACTGGCGTATAGATTGAGTCAATAGAAATAAATCCAATTGGTAAATCTGAAACCTTGTGATCTTCACTTGGCACATAGCCACGGCCTTTATCTACAATGATTTCAAATTCAATTTCTTTTTTTGAATCTAAACGAGCAATTACCATGTCAGGGTTTAAAACCTCAAAACATGAAGTAAATTTACTGATTTCACCAGCAGTTAACTCCGTTTGATTTTTAACCTTAACAGTAATTTTATTATCAACATAATCAGAAATCTTTTTGAATCTAACTTGCTTAAGATTCAAAATAATTTCAGTTACATCATCCACAACACCTTCAATTGATGAAAACTCATGGAGTACTCCAGGAAATCTAACCGCCGTAATAGAAAAACCTTCTAAAGAAGATAATAATATACGACGAAGAGCATTACCTATAGTTACACCATATCCTTTTTCGAGGGGTTTAAACTCAAAAAAACCATGAAAGTCGTCTGCTTTTTCCATCACGACTTTATCGGGCATCTGAAATGCTAAAATTGACATACTGTGCTGTATATTTTCGTTAACGAATTTAAAATGGGATTATCCCAAATTATATATGAAAATACCATCCCAAATTAAATTTGGGAATGGTAAAAATTTATTATTTGTTGTATAATTCGACAACAGCCTGATCGTTGAAATTCTCAGGAACTTGATCTCTCTCTGGATAATTAACAAAAACACCAGTCATATTAGCTGAGGAAAAATCTATCCATCCATATTTTTTAGCTGAATTAATACTCAAACTTGTAGTAATACTTTCAACCGCTTTAGATTTTTCTCTTACACCAATTGATTGACCTGGTTTAACTAATAAAGACGGAATGTTTACTATATCTCCATCTACAATTATATGTTTGTGAGCAACTAATTGTCTTGCCGCCCTACGAGTTGGAGCAATTCCCATCCTGTAAACTACGTTATCTAATCTAGATTCACAAAGTTTAATTAAATTTGCACCAGTTTGTCCTTCTTTAACAGAAGCTAAATGAAATATCCTTGCAAACTGCCTTTCTAACATACCATAAGTATATTTAACTTTTTGCTTTTCCATTAACTGTAGCGCATATTCTGATTTTTTGCCCCTTCTTCCTCTACCATGCTGTCCAGGAGGATAGTTTTTCTTAGTAAGGGCTTTGCTTGGACCCATTACTGGTTCCCCAAATTTTCTTGAAATCTTAGATTTCGGACCTGTGTATCTTGCCATTTTTTAAAAATAAATGAAAATCAAATTATTAGCCCCAATGTCCAAACTAAAACTTGATGTATAAAAATTAAACTCTTCTTCTTTTAGGAGGTCTACAGCCATTATGTGGTAAAGGAGTTACATCAAAAATATTAACTACTTCAATACCAACACTTTGCACTGTTCTCATTGCCGATTCTCTACCTGAGCCTGGGCCTTTCACAAATATATCTGCTTTACGCATTCCTAAGTCATAGGCAACTTGACAACAATTCTGTGCTGCCATCTGAGCTGCATAAGGAGTATTCTTTTTTGAACCTCTAAAACCCATTTTACCAGCTGACCCCCAAGAAATTACTTGTCCTGTACTATTAGTAACAGAAATAATAATATTATTGAAGGAAGCCTTTACATGCACTTGGCCGTAAGGCTCAATTACAACTACTCTTTTTTTTGCTTTGTCTTTTCTTTTAGCTTGAGCCATTTTTTTTAACAATCTTGTATTAAGGCAGAGTAACAAATGTTACTCTCTGATCTGAAAATTTTATTTAGTCGCTTTTTTCTTATTAGCTATAGTCTTACGCTTACCTTTTCTAGTTCTTGAGTTATTTTTAGTTTTTTGACCTCTTAAAGGTAAACCTTTTCTATGTCTTAAACCTCTATAACACCCAATATCCATTAAGCGTTTAATACTAAGCTGAACCTCTGAACGTAAAGCACCTTCAACTTTAAACTCATTAGTAATAATAGCACGAATTGCATTTGCTTCTTCGTCAGTCCATTCTCCTGCTTTTTTATCAAAAGAAATACTAGCCTGCCCTAAAATATTTTTTGCAGTACTACGACCTATACCGTAAATATAGGTAAGAGAAATTTCTCCTCTTTTTTTGTCCGGAATATCAACACCTGAGATCCTCATAAATATTAACCTTGTCTTTGTTTAAACTTAGGATTTTTCTTATTAATGACGTAAATTTTGCCATTTCGTCTGATGACCTTACAGTCAACACTACGCTTTTTTACTGATGCCTTAACTTTCATTTTACTTGAATTTGATTAAATATAACCGATTATTTATATCGGTAGGTAATTCTTGCCTTTGACAAATCATATGGAGACATCTCAAGCTTAACTTTATCTCCAGGTAAAATCCTAATATAATTCATTCTCATTTTACCAGAAATGTGAGCGATAACTTCATGCTTATTTTCCAATTCAACTCTAAACATTGCATTAGACAAAGCCTCAACAATGATACCATCTACTTGAATATTTGCTTGTTTCGCCATATTATACTATCTCCAAATTTTTAATTCTTAACACTTCTTCTATAAACTCGAAAGTGGTTAAAATTTCACTTCCATTTTTTGTAACCATAACTGTGTGCTCAAAATGAGCTGATGGTAATCTATCTTCTGTCCTTATAGTCCAATTGTCATTTTCTTGGACTACAAACCTTTTTCCTAAATTAATCATAGGTTCAATAGCTATAACCATTCCAATTTGCATCTTAGGTCCATTCCCTCTTTTTCCGAAATTCGGAACTTCTGGTGCTTCATGCAAATTCCTTCCAACCCCATGACCTACTAATTCCCTCACTACACCATATCCTAAACCTTCTGTAAAACTTTGAATTGCAAAACTTAAATCTCCTATCCTATTGCCCGGTTTTACAGATTCTATTCCTTTAAAAAGAGACTTCTTAGTATTTATTAAAAGTTCTCTAACTTCTGGCTTAACTTCACCAATCATATAAGTATAAGCACTATCCGCATGAAAACCACTTTTATAAACACCACAATCTACTGAAACAATATCTCCTTCTTTTAATTCTCTATTACTTGGTATTCCATGTACAACAACCTCATTAACCGAAATACACAAAGTAGAAGGAAATCCGTTATAATTTTTAAATGATGGCTTACCACCATTATCTAATATAAATTCTTCCGCAATCTTATCTAATTCTTTAGTTCTTATACCTGAAGTAATCAATTTAGCAACCTCAGCATGTGCCTTACCAAGAATAATACCGTTTTCTTTAATAATACTTGCTTCTTCTTGAGATTTCAAATAAACTATCCTCTTAGACATCTATTTTCAATTCGCAATTGAAGACTGCCTTCCTTCAACTCTTCCAGATTCCATTAAACCTTCATACTTTTTCATTAACAAATAACTTTCTACTTGTTGAAGAGTATCTAAAACAACACCAACTAAAATTAACAAAGATGTTCCTCCAAAGAATGAGGAAAATAATTGAGTCATACCAAATAGACTAGCGATAGCAGGGAAAATAGCTATTGCAGCTAAAAGTAAACTACCTGGCAAAGTAATATTATCTAAAATCCTAGCCACAAAATCCGAGGTTGGTTGCCCAGGCTTTACTCCAGGAATAAAACCTCCTCCTCTTTTCATATCATCTGCAATCTGATTAGGGTTGATAGAAATAGCGGTATAGAAAAAAGTAAATGCTACAATCAAGATAAGGTATAATAAATTATATTGCCAAGAAGTTGGGTCACTGAAAATTGTACTTATATTCTGAGCAAAATCACTTTTTTCTGCAAACATTGAAGCAACAAAAGCAGGAATAAACATTAAAGCCTGTCCGAAAATTATTGGCATAACCCCCGAAATATTAAGTTTAAGAGGTAGATATTGCCTTTGTCCACTTACAGCCTTATTTCCAACAATTTGTTTAGCATACTGAACAGGTATTCTTCTAACAGCTTGGGTCATTGCTACTGCAAAAATTATGACCAAAAATAGGGCTACTAATTCAATGATAAAAAACAAAACCTGGCCATTAGATATTCTTGCTTTAGCCTCACTCAATATAGCACCAGGAAATCTAGATACAATACCAATCATAATAATCATAGAAATACCATTGCCAATTCCCTTCTCAGTAATTCTTTCTCCAAGCCACATACTCATCATCGTGCCAGCAACCAACATTATTACTCCTGTGAAATAAAACAAACTGTGAGAAATAGTGATCGCTTCAGTTGGAATAGTGGTTCTTAAATATGTAAATCCCTGTGTAGCAGTAACTGCAATAGTTAACCAACGGGTAATCTGATTTAATTTTCTTCTACCAGATTCACCCTCTTTTTGTAATTTAGAAAAATAAGGCAATGCTAAACCCAAAAGTTGAATTGCAATGGATGCCGAAATATAAGGCATAATACCCAAAGCCATAATGGAGGCATTACTAAATGCTCCACCAACTAAAGTATCTAATAAGCCCAATAAACCATTACCACTGGTTAAATCTTGAAGTTTGGTAGGATCAACTCCTGGTAGCACAATATAAGACCCTAATCTAAAAATCACGATAATCATCAAAGTAGCTAAGATTCTATTTCTTAGCTCTTCAATAGACCAAATATTTTTAAATGTGCTTATTAATTTTTTCATATTAAAATGTGAAATTATTTAGGATCAATCCCTTCGATTTCGTTTAAATCGTCAGAAACTTTCTTATCTTTTACTTTAATAACCTCAACTTCAATGTTATTTTCGGATGAAATTTCTTCTACAGAAGAGCCTTTAATTACTAAAGTAGTTGTACCCCCTAAATTTTCAATAATAGCAATAGCCGACTTAGAAAAAGCGTTTGCACTTACATTAACTTTTGCACTCAATTCTCCCCTACCTAAAACTTTAACTAGGTCAAATTTTTGCATTAAACCGTGCTCTTTCAAAAACTGAAGATTAATGGTACTAACACCAGTTTTTTCAACCAATGCTTGAATAGTATCTAAATTAATAGCTTTATATTCAATTCTATTAATATTATTGAATCCAAATTTGGGTACTCTTCTTTGAAGCGGCATCTGGCCCCCTTCAAAACCTCTTTTTGAACTATAGCCCGATCTAGACTTTGCACCTTTGTGACCTCTTCTCGCAGTACCACCACCACCAGATCCTTGGCCTCTACCTAGCCTTTTGTTATCTCTAACAGAACCCTTTGCGGGTTGAAGATTTTCTAATTTCATTATTAAATAAATTTACGCAGTTTCAAAAAAGAAAACTACTCGGTTATCCCTGTTAACAATTCTCAACTTTTACTAAGTGATTAATCTTTCTAATCATACCATCTATGGCTGGATTAGTTTCAATTTCAACCGATCTTCCTATTTTATTCAAACCCAATGCTTGCATAGTAAGCTTTTGTTTCTTAGGTCGTTCGATTAAACTTCTCACTTGGGTGATTTTTACTTTTCCCATTTTTAAAAATATATAGCTATTAATTAGCCGTTAAAAACTTTGTTTAACTTAATTCCTCTTTGCATTGCCACTTCATGAGGAGCCCTCATATTTACAAGAGCATCTATTGTAGCTTTTACTACATTGTGAGGATTTGAAGAACCTTTTGATTTTGCCAATACATTGTGAACACCAGCTGCCTCTAGTACTGCACGCATAGCACCTCCAGCTATTACACCAGTTCCTGGAGCGGCAGGTCTTACAAAGACAAAACCTCCAGAATACTTTCCTTCCATTTCATGAGGTACTGTCCCGTTAATTATTGGAACATTTACTAAATTCTTACGTGCATCTTCAATGGCTTTGGCAATAGCATCAGTAACTTCGTTTGCTTTTCCAAGACCTTGACCAACAGCACCTTGACCATCACCAAGAACAACTATTGCAGAAAAACTAAATCTACGTCCACCTTTAACCACCTTAGCAACCCTGTTTATGGCTACAACTCTCTCTTTAAGTTCTGATTCGTTTACTTTTATTGCTTTCATTTAAATTATATTAAAAGTTAAGTCCAGCTTCTCTTGCTCCTTCAGCTAATGCCTTCACATTACCATGATAAAGATATCCATTACGGTCAAAAACACAAGTAACTATACCTTCTCCAACTGCTTTTTTAGCAAGACTTTCCCCTACTTTTTTAGAATTTTCTATATTTAGAGATTTAAGACCAAGCTCTATCGAAGAAATAGAAGCCAAAGTTTTCCCTGCCAAATCATCTATTAACTGTGCGTAAATTCCTGTATTACTACGAAAAACAGTTAAGCGAGGCCTCTCAGAAGTACCTTTCACCTTTTTTCTAACTCTCCATTTAATCTTTTGTCTTCTCTCAGACTTAACACTTGACATAATATATACTATTATTAATTCAAAAATTATTTCTTACCAGCAGTTTTACCAGCTTTTCTTCTAATAACCTCACCAACAAACTTAATACCTTTACCCTTGTATGGCTCAGATTTACGAAGTGATTTCAATTTAGCTGCAACTAAACCAATAAGTTGCTTATCAATACCTTCTAAAGTCACAATTGGATTCTTTCCTTTTTCCATTCTAGTAGCCACTTTCAATTCTGATGGAACTACTAAATATATATTGTGTGAGTATCCTAAAGACATATCAATAACATTTCCATTATTAGTTGCTTTATAACCTACACCTACTAGCTCTAGCTCATGCTTATAGCCAGTACTAACTCCAAATACTAGATTACTTAATAAAGATCTGTAAAGTCCATGAAGGGCTTTATGTCTTTTTTGTTCCGATGGCCTCGTAACTGTTAAAACTCCTTCTTCAATAGAAATTCCCATATCAGGATCAATCTTTTGTGATAGAGTTCCTAGAGGACCTTTCGCAGTAACTAAATTATCTTTATCGACAGTAACAGCAACTCCGGCTGGTAAAGCGATTGGTTTTTTACCTATTCTTGACATCTGAAAACGTTTAAGGCTCCTTTTACGAAGCGGTCAACAAAAAAAAATTAATAAACAAAACAGAGTACTTCCCCACCAACATTTAAAGTTCTTGCTTCTTTATCAGTCACAACTCCTTTTGAAGTGGAAAGTATTGCTATACCTAAACCATTTAAAACTCTAGGTAATTCGTCAGCCTTAACATATTTCCTTAAACCAGGTTTAGAAACCCTAGTCAAATTAATAATAGCTGATTTTTTTGTTAAAGGATTGTATTTTAAAGCAATTTTTATAACTCCTTGAAGACCATCATCTTCAAATTTATAACTTGCAATATATCCTTTTTCGTACAATAAAGCAGTTAACTCCTTTTTTAGGTTAGAACCTGGAATTTCAACGACTCTATGTCTTGCTTTAATAGCGTTTCTGATTCTTGTTAAAAAATCTGCTATTGGATCCGTTGTTATCATCTTTAATTTATATATATATTGGATACCCTAAGCCAACATTGAACAGTATCATAGGCATGACTTATTCAACTGGGCTGCAAAGATAGTAATTCTAAATTAGAAAAAAAATATTTTTACCAAGAAGATTTGGTAACACCTGGAATAAATCCAGAACTAGCCATTTCACGGAAAGTAACACGATTAATTCCAAACTTTCTCATATATCCTTTTGGACGACCGGTTAATTTACACCTATTGTGTAATCTCACTGGAGAAGAATTCTTAGGAAGAGCGTCTAAACCTTTCCAATCTTGAGCTTCTTTCAATGCTGCTCTTTTATCGGCATATTTAACTACCAATCTCTCTCTCTTTCTTTCTCTAGCTTTAATTGACTCTTTTGCCATAGCTGTTATATATTGTCTTTATTATTTATTCTTATTTACGAAAGGCATTCCTAAAGCTTTAAGCAATTCATAACTTTCAGCATCTGTATTTGCATTAGTTACAAAAGTAATATCCATACCTTGAATTTTGCTTATTTTATCAATAGAAATTTCAGGGAATATAATTTGTTCAGTAACTCCAAATGTATAATTACCTCTTCCGTCAAATCCTTTATCGCTTATACCCTTAAAATCTCTAACCCTAGGTAAAGCAACAGTAGTTAAACGATCTAAAAATTCATACATGATTGTGGCTCTTAAAGTAACTTTAGCACCAATTGGCATTCCTTCTCTTAATTTAAAGTTGGATACGGCCTTCTTTGATATTGTAGCGACAGCTCTTTGTCCTGTAATTGTTGATAATTCATCAACACTACTATCAACCAACTTTTTATCACCAGTAGCAGCTCCTACTCCTCTATTGACAACTATTTTCAATAACTTAGGAACTTGCATTACAGACTTGTATGCATATTTTTCCATCAATTGAGGAATAATCTCTTTTTTGTACCTATCTCTTAATCTTGCCATAGTCTATATGTGGATTACCGACCCACAATTTAAATATTAAATAAATTTACCTGATGACTTTGAAAATCTTTGCAATTTACCAGCATCATTTAACTTCCTACCAGTTCTAGTAGCCTCACCAGTTGAAGGATCAACAACCATAACATTAGAGATATGAATTGTACCTTCTACTTTCTTTATTTCTCCTTGAGGATTTTGTGCGTTTGGTTTAATATGTTTCGAAATCATATTAACACCTTCTACAACTACTCTGTTTTTCTTTACAAAAACCTGGGTAATTTTACCCTTTTTCCCCTTAGAATTACCAGCAATAACTTCTACAGTGTCACCTGCTTTAACATGAAGTTTTGGTTGCTTATTAAATTTCCTTTCCATCGTTTTTAATTATAATTAAACTACTCTTAAAGTACTTCAGGAGCAAGTGATACAATCTTCATAAATTGTTTTTCTCTTAACTCTCTAGCAACAGGTCCAAAAATCCTTGTTCCTCTTGGCTCATTTTGATTATTAAGCAAAACAACAGCATTCTCTTCAAACCTTATGTAAGAACCATCCTTTCTTCTAATTTCTTTTTTTGTTCTTACTACAACCGCTTTTGAAACAGTCCCTTTTTTCATACTTGATGAAGAAAGAGCTTGCTTAACTGTAACAACCACCTTATCTCCTACGGATGCATATCTTTTTTTGGTACCGCCTAGAACGCGTATCACTAAAACCTCTTTTGCACCGCTATTATCAGCCACGTTGGCTCTTGATTCTTGCTGTAACATTATTTTGACTATTTACTTTTGTAAAAAATATTAGATTATTTGGCTTTTTCAATAATTTCAACCAATCTCCAATTCTTATTTTTGCTCAAAGGTTTAGTCTCCATAATTTTGACAGTGTCACCTATTCCGGCTTCATTGTTTTCATCGTGAAACATAAACTTCTTTGTCTTGATCATGAATTTACCATATTTCGGATGCTTTACTTTACGAACAACTTGAATAGTCCCCGATTTTAACATCTTGTTGCTGGTCACAACTCCAATACGTTCTTTTCTAACTTGTCTTTCTTCCATTTTAGGATAAAATTAATGGTTCAGTGAAACCATGTAAATTTTTGGTAATGATATATTTATTTACTACTACTTAAAGCGGTAGATAACCTTGCAATATTTTTACGAGTTTCGGTAATCCTTTTAGGATTTTCAATCGGCGTAATTGCATGTGCAAACTTCAATTTAACCAATCTATCTTTTTCATCGGAAATTTGTTGCTTTATCTGATCTGCAGTAAAACCACTTAAATCTATCTTTTTCATCTTCTTTAATAATTGAAGTATTTTTAATCTATGCTTCGTAGTCTCTTCTAACTACAAACTTTGTTTTCACAGGTAATTTCTGAGCAGCTAATCTAAGAGCTTCTTTAGCAAGCTCAATTGGAACTCCATTAGCTTCAAACAAAATAGTTCCTGGGAAAATGTTAGCAACCCAATATTCTGGGGCTCCCTTTCCTTTACCCATCCTTACCTCTAAAGGTTTTTGGGTAATAGGATTGTCAGGAAATATCCTAATCCAAACCTGACCCTCTCTCTTCATTGCACGAGTAACACCAATACGTGCAGCTTCTATTTGTCTAGCAGTAATACGACCTGGTTCTAAACTTTTGATTGCAAATGAACCAAATGCTATCTCATGTCCTCTGGAAGCAATACCTTTTATTCTTCCCTTTTGCTTTTTACGAAATCTAGTTCTTTTCGGTTGTAACATAACTCAAATGTTTAAGGCATAACGCCACTAAAATTAATTTCTTCTTGGGCCGCTAGGTTTACCGCCTTTTTTTCTCCTACCATTCTTATCGCCATCCTCGTCTCTACGACCTTTATTCGGTCCATTTCCTGCACCTAATGAAGATTTCTTACTGTCACTTGACTCTGTAGCTAAAGCCGCAATAGAAGTCAAATCTCTTTTTCCGTATACTTCACCTTTGAAAATCCAAACTTTGATGCCAATTAATCCATAAACAGTCAATGATTCGGAAACAGCATAATCAATGTCAGCTCTCAATGTATGAAGAGGAATTCTACCTTCTTTGTACATTTCAGATCTTGCCATTTCAGCTCCACCCAAACGACCAGATAACTTTATTTTTATACCTTGAGCACCAACCCTAATTGCATTTTGAATAGCTTGTTTCATTGCTCTCCTAAATGAAATCCTAGCTCTAAGTTGTTGGGCTATTGTTTCTCCAACTAATTTAGCATCTATTTCAGGCCTCTTAATTTCAAAAATGTTAATTTGAACATCCTTTTTGGTAAGTTTTTTAAGTTCCTCTCTTAGCTTATCAACTTCACTTCCTGCTTTTCCGATTACGACTCCAGGTCTTGCGGTGTGAATTGTTAAGGTTATTCTTTTAAGAGTTCTCTCAATTACTACTCTAGAAACAGATCCTTTTGGAATACGAGCATTGATATATTTTCTGATCTTGTCATCTTCAACAAGTTTTTCAGCAAAACTCTTTCCACCATACCAATTGGACTCCCAACCTCTTATGTAACCGAGTCTAAAACCTACAGGATTTACTTTTTGTCCCATTTTTTCTTATTAATATAATATTCTATTTTTCTAAATATAAGTAAATAATACTTAGTTAATCTATTGTTTCTGTGATTAAACTATCCACCACAATTACAATATGTTGTGAACGTTTTCTTACTCTGTAAGCCCTACCTTGCGGAGCTGGACGAAGTCTTTTTAAGACTCTTCCACCATTTATCATGATAGTTTTTACATATAAGTTTGCATCTTCAATTTTTGCATCCTCATTTCTGTTTTGCCAATTGGCAATAGCAGACATCAAAACCTTTTTAATTACTGGTGCTGCTTGTTGAGGTTGAAAAGAAAGAATTCCTAAGGCTTGATTTACCTTTTTTCCTCTAATCAAATCGGCCACCAATCTAGCTTTTCTAGGTGACGTCGGAAAATCATTTAATTTTGCTACTGCTTCCATTTCTTATTATATTTCAAGAGTTTTATTCTTATGAATATTATCTTTTACCTTTATCTTTTTTGTTTACATGGCCTCTAAAGTTTCTTGTAGGAGCAAACTCTCCTAACTTATGACCTACCATGTTGTCTGTTACATAAACAGGAATAAATTTATTACCATTATGAACCGCAAACGTGTGCCCAATAAAATCCGGAATGATCATTGATCTACGTGACCAAGTTTTAATTACTGATTTTTTAGCAGAATCATTCATAACTACAACCTTATTCTCGAGTCTAAAATCTACGTAAGGTCCTTTTTTCAGCGAACGAGCCATTTATAAAATTATTTAGTTCTACGTGTAACAATTAATCTATTTGAATACTTATTTTTTGCTCTAGTTTTCTTGCCTTTGGCAATTAATCCATTTCTAGATCTAGGATGACCACCAGACGCACGACCTTCTCCTCCACCCATTGGGTGATCAACAGGGTTCATAGCAACTCCTCTAACTCTTGGCGTTACTCCTAACCAACGCTTACGTCCGGCTTTACCTAATCTTACGTTCATATGATCTGGATTAGATACAGAACCTACAGTAGCAATGCAAGCAGCAAGAACCATTCTCATTTCGCCAGATGGCATTTTCAAAGTAACATACTTGCCATCTTTAGCTAAAACTTGGGCATATGTACCAGCACTTCTAGCTAATTGACCTCCTTTACCAGGGGTTAATTCAATATTGTGTATTATAGTACCCAGAGGCATATTTTTTAGCAACAATGCATTTCCAACCTCAGGAGCAACTTTTTCACCGGATAAAATCTTTTGACCAACTTGTAATCCTTGAGGGGCTACAATATATCTTTTTTCTCCGTCAGCATATTGAACTAATGCGATCCTTGATGTACGATTTGGATCATACTCAATTGTCATTACTTCCGCTATTACATCGTATTTATCTCTTTTAAAATCAATAATACGGTACCTTCTTTTGTGACCACCACCTATGTAACGAGCTGTACGATGACCCTCGCTATTTCTTCCACCCGTTTTCTTGATAGCTGTAGTAAGACTTTTCTCTGGCTTTGAAGCCGTAATGTCTGAAAAGTCTGGAGCTATACGGTGTCTTGTACCTGGTGTAACTGGGTTTAACTTTTTAACTGCCATTTCTAAAATTTTGCAGCTACGCCCTTAGCGTAACTATACTTTATTAATTACTTTTTATTATAATTCAGCATAAAAATCAATAAGCTCACCTTCTTTAAGCGTTACAATCGCTTTTTTGAAAGTACTGGTTCTTCCAGTGCTTAGTTTGGTTTTAGTCATTCTTGACTTTTTCTTTCCAAATTGATTTAGAGTAGAAACTTTCTCTACATTTACACCATACATTTTTTCTACAGCACTTGCTATTTGAATTTTGTTGGCATCACGACTAACCTCAAAGGAATACTTCCCTTTCGGATTCATTCCTTGTGATTTTTCTGTAATTATTGGTCTTTTTAATACGCTCATTTCTTTAACAAAAATTAATCTTTTAAAATTGTTTCTAAATAAGGAATTGTACTTTCTGCCAATAAAACTACATCAGCATTAATTAAATCGTAAGTATTTAAAGAATCCTTATCAGAAACCTTTGTTTTGGGTATATTTCGACTAGATAGATATAAATTATTTTCCCCTCCATTAACAACAAACAAGGTTTTTTGACCACTTAAACTTAAAGCATTCAAAAATTCAATATAACTTTTAGTCTTTGGAGATTCAAATGCAAAATCTTCGACCACGATTAATTTACTTTCGGCTACTCTTGCACTTAAAACCGATTTACGAGCAAGAACCTTGATTTTTTTATTCAATTTGAAATCGTAGTCTCTTGGGCGTGGACCAAATACTCTACCCCCTCCAACATAAATAGGAGCTTTAGCAGAACCGTGTCTTGCTCCACCAGAACCTTTTTGACGTAGCAACTTTCTAGTAGATTTTGAAATCTCTGCCCTCTCTTTAGATTTGTGAGTTCCTTGACGTTGATTAGCTAGGTAATGCTTAACATCAAGCCAGACAATATGAGAATTAGGCTCTAATCCGAAGATCTCATCCGAGAGTTCCACAGACTTTCCTGTCTCTTTACCTGTTTTACTTAAAATATTTAACTTCATTTTGTTTAACTATTTTTTCGATGTCGTTAGTAATCGACCTTTTTATTTGTGTAAAGTAATTATTGAGTTCTTTGGCCCTGGCACAGATCCAGAAACTAAGATTAGGTTTTTATCGGCATAAACTTTTAGAACTCTAAGGTTTTGAATTGTAACCATTGTATTACCCATTCTTCCACCCATTTTAATTCCTTTGAAAACCCTAGCTGGATATGAACATGCACCTATTGAACCGGGGTGTCTTCCACGGTTATGTTGGCCGTGTGTTGCTTGTCCAACTCCTGCAAACCCGTGTCTTTTAACAACCCCTTGAAAACCTTTACCTTTGGTTTTACCTGAAATATCTAGGAATTCGCCTTCTTCAAAAACATCTTCAACTCTAACTGTATCACCTAAATTTAAACCCTTCTCAAATTCTTTAAATTCTACAAGTTTTCTCTTAGGAGTAGTGTTTGCTTTCTTAAAATGTCCTAATAATGCTTTTGTTGTTCTTTTTTCTTTCTTCTCTCCGTAGCCAAGTTGTATAGCAGTATACCCATCGCTCTCTTCAGTTCTTACTTGCGTAACCACACATGGACCTGCTTCAATTACAGTGCAAGGTACTGCTTCACCATTATTAAAAATGGTAGTCATTCCAATTTTCTTTCCAATAATTCCAGACATAGTCTTAAATTTAAATAATCGCTAAAATTCAACCGAATTTGAATCGGGCTGCAAAAGTATTAAACTAATTGCCAAAATCCAAATTCTAATAATTTTTTATTCTACTACAGAGGTTGAAACAAATCAACTTGAACATACACTTAGAACCCAAACGGGTAAGGCAAAATAATTTTTTGTAGGAATATGCCTTGTTTCCTCTTAGTGATTCCATAAAACAAACGCGAATCGGAGACTGTTATCAAACTTAACTCACAGTCGAAATTAAAATGGTTTCGTATGTAAACGACTTCTTTTAACTTTTAAAGGGAGAACCCTCCGTCGAATTGAGGTGCAAAGATAGGAATAAATATTTAACTACAAAAATTATTTGAAAAAAAAATTAAACTATTTCAATTTCATAGATTTTCAAATTAAAATTCTATTACTTGTAAAGCCTAAAAAAGTATCGGAAAGAAAAAAAATAAATAAACGATGAATTGAAGGAATAAATAAACCAATTAAAATTTTAACTATTTTTTGATCTTTTTTCTATTCAACCAATCTAATGAAACTTTATGCTTCATGTGAAAATTGCATTAAGGCAAAATTTTCTTAATATAATTTAATTCATTCAAAATTCTTTATTTTTTTATTTCCTTGTTCCTATTTCTCCAAAAAGTAATCTATTTTTAGCGTTTAAAAAGTCAAAAAACAAATTATTTTTGCGATTCAATTTTATTTAATTTTATAAATGACCAAACCAAAAGATTTAGGATTCTATTTTCCTGCTGAATGGCACCCACATAAAGCCACATGGCTAAGCTTTCCAAAAAATAGTGAAACTTGGGAAAATAGGTACGAAAAAATATATCCTTCTTATTTTAAATTTATTGAAATTATCTCGAAAAGTGAAGAGGTGGATATAAATGCAAATGATTATCAAACCATTCTCTTTATTAAATCTAAACTCGATGAATTGGGCATAGACCAATCAAATATCAAATTATTTCCAAATAAAACCAACGATTCATGGTGCAGAGATCATGGCCCAGGTTTTCTTATTAATAAAAATAATGATTCAAAGTTAATTTTAGATTGGGAATATAATGCTTGGGGAGGCAAATATCCTCCATTCGATGCAGACAATAATATACCTAAATTAATTGCAAATTATTTGAATTTACAATTTGTAAGTCCAGGCATAGTATTAGAAGGGGGTTCAGTAGAATTTAACGGGTGCGGTTCTATTTTAACTAGTGAGTCTTGTTTATTAAATAAAAATAGAAACCCTCATTTATCTAAAAAGCAAATAGAGAACTATTTAAATGATTACTATGGAGTAGAGCAAGTCTTGTGGGTAAAAGATGGTATAGTTGGAGATGACACAGATGGCCATATTGATGATACAACCCGATTTGTTAATGAAAATACAGTGATTACTATGGTGGAAAGAAACAAAAATGATGAAAATCACAGTCTTTTAAAACATAATTTAAAACAATTGAAAGAAATGAGACTAATCAATCAAAAACCACTAGAAATAATAGAAATAGAAATGCCTTCACCAGTTTATGATAGTTCTGAAAGGCTTCCAGCATCTTACGCTAATTTTTATATTACAAATCAACATGTGATTGTACCTACCTATAATTGCGATAATGATGAAAAAGCTTTAGAAATTCTTCAAAGCTGTTTTAAAGATCGAATAGTAGTTGGAATTGATTCTACAGAAATTATTTGGGGACTTGGAAGTTTTCATTGTTTGTCTCAACAAGAGCCTTTGCCAAACAAATTTTAAGGTATATAAAATAAATCTAATTTTATTGCATTATTATAATCTAAAGGTTCGAGTTTTTGTGTTCTTTTCGCAGATTAGATTAAATTATGCATTAATTTGCAGTTCCTTTCCATTTATATTGAGTTAGAATTTAAAATCTCTTTCTCTTTAATAGCATTTTGAATTTTCCTTGTATTTATGATTTTTAATAAATATTTACTTATTATAATTGCTTTTGGTCTTCTATTGAGTTGTAAAACAATTCCAATAAAAAAACCTATTATAATTTCTGAAAAAGAGCCTGAACCTGCTATTTTTGTTCCCGTTGAATTGCCTAAAGTGTTAGCAATAGATAAAGAAAGCTATACTTTAAACGAAATAAATCAAGACTTGTTATTAATGCCCGATCTTGATTCATTATCTGATGTAGAATTAATCGAAAATTTAGTCAACAGAAAACTTCTTGAGGCAGAAGCTAAATCATTAAATTATCATAAAAATCAAGATTTTATAGAGGAAGTAGAAACTTATAAAAAGATAATCCTTCAAAAATATTTAAATAATGCAGCCTACGTTACTGATCTAGAAAATAATTCTTTTGAAAACTATAAGTTTGAGATAAATGCCTCTCACATTTTTATACCAATTTCAAAATATGCTTCACCCATTGATACCTTATCCTTATATAATGAACTATTAGCACTGAGAAATTATTCTTTAAAAAATAATAATTTCTCAATTTTAGCCCAAGAATGGTCAAAAGACCCAAAAACTAATCTTAAAGGTGGAAATTTAGGTTGGTTTAGTACTTTAGGCCTTATATATCCGATGGAATTGATTGCATTTAGAACTCCAGTAGATTCTATATCACTTCCAATTCGAACAAAATTTGGGTATCATTTAATTAAAATCAATGGAAAAAGACCAAACAGCGGTTTTGTAAAAGTTAAACATATCTTTAAATATATCAAACCTGGTTATGATAAAGCTACTTTTGGAAATAACTTCAGTTTTATGGATTCATTATCTACTTTATTGAAAAATGGTGCAAATTTCGACGATTTCGTTCTAAAACATTCTGATGATTTGATTTCAAAAGACAAATATGGAGAGCTGCCTATTTTTGGAATCGGCACCAGAGAAGAATCTGCATTTGAGGAAGTAGCTTTTAATCTAAAAATTGGTGAAATTTCGAAACCAATACGTTCTTCGACTGGTTTACACATAATAAAATTAATAGATAAATATAATCCCGACACAAAAGAAGTTTTCTTAAAAAAAGTTGGAGAAAAAATTACCACAGACTCAAGAGGAGAATACATATTAGAAAAAAGTTTATTAGATATTTCTAAATCTCTTAATCTAATTGAATTTAAAGAAATCAAAGAACAAGCAGCCAATTATGTGGATAGTAGCATCTTGAAAAGGAATTGGAAAAATTTGGATGGTGGAATAAATAATTTTCTACTTTTTACTTTAAATAAAAAGAATTTTCTTGTCAAAGACTTTTTTGACTATATCTCAGAAAAACAAAAGTATGAGAAATGGCGTCAAAACGAGAACTCAACTCAAGTTTTTGAGTTGTTTTATGATAAATATTTGAAAAAATGTTTAATTCAAGAAAAAGAAAGCTCAATTCTTAATGAGAATGAAGAAATAGCTAGAATGTTAAAATCGCAAGAATCAGATTTGTTAATTTCAAAGTATCTTAACGATACTGTTATTGATAAATCGTTAGAAGACACTTTATCACAAAGGTTATTTTTTGAGAATAATAAAATTTTATTCCCATTAAAACCTAAAGCTATAGTAAGTTCGTTCTTGTTTAAAGATAAGGAAACTTATATTAAATTTGTATCTGCAAGAAATAGTAATAAACCTTATCAGTTAAATAAGGGCATTAAACCATTGTATTATTTAAAAAATGAATATTTATTAAATAATGAGGATAAAAGAAAATTAGTTGGTTTAATTACCATAATGTATAAGAACCAAGGATTTATTGTAGAAATTGGTGGTCATGTAGACATTGGAGAAAATTTAAGCAATTCACAATTAAGAATTAAAGAAATCGTTAAGTTTTTGGTAGAAAATGGATTACCTTTGACGCGTATTTCAGAGATAGATTACAAAAATAGTAAACCGCAAGATCGTTTTGACTGGTCAAAAAACCAAAGAGTAACTTTTCAATTCTTCAGCGATTTAGAGGTTGATTTGATAAAATCTTTCAACGATAAAAAGTCGGGTTCTATTACTTTCAATCAAACCGTTTACTCCAAAAAAGAATTTGAAGTATTATACAACATTCCTTGGAAAACTGGAATTTATAAAATTGAAAAAAATGGAAAAATTGAAGATCTAATTTTAGAAGTCTATAAAGAGAATAAAACTTATAAAGAAAATGCCTCTGAAGTGATAAATTTATATCAAAAGCATTTAATTGAAGAGCTCATAAAAAGATTAAAACTAAAATATAGCATAACATTAGATGTTTCATCCATAGAAAAAACCATTGAGGAATTAAAAAAAAATAAATGATGTTAAAAAAAATTCTTGTATTCTTATTATTTCCAATTCTTAGCTTTTGCCAGAATACTACCAATATTGATAAAATAATAGCGAAAGTTGATAATTATTATATATTAAAATCAGAAGTAGAATCGCTAGTTGTAAGAGGGAAACAGGAAAATCAACCCATTGAGAAATGTAAAGCTTTAGAAAGTCTAGCTATTCAAAAATTGTTAGTTGCAAAAGCTGAAATAGATTCTGTAATTGTAGATGAAGACCAAATAAAAAGCCAGCTAGATGCTAGAATGGGAGAAATGGTAAGACTTTATGGAAGTGAAAAAAACATTGTACAACAATTTAATAAGTCGCTTGAAACTCTAAAATCGGAATATAGAAATCAAGTAAAAGAGCAATTGACTGCTCAAAAAATGCAATCTTCCATAACAGACAAAATAACTGTAACGCCTTATGAGGTTAAGGCTTTTTTTGTCAAAATTCCAAAAGATAGCCTTCCAATGATACCGTCTGAGGTAATAATAAGTCAGATTGTTAGTCTAGGAAAAGTTACTAAATCTCAAAGAGACGAATTAATTGAAAGATTGAACGGTTTGAAAAGTAGAATTGAACTAGGTGAAGATTTTGCTACTTTAGCCAAAGAGTTTTCGGAAGATCAAGGCTCTAAACCATATGGTGGAGAATTGGGATGGTCAAAAAGAGGTCAAATGGTATCTCAATTTGAAGCAGAAGCCATGAGTTTAGATTCAGGACAACTTTCTAAAGTTATAGAATCAGAGTTTGGTTTTCATTTGATTCAAACTTTAGATATACGTGGACAAGAATACAGGGCTCGTCATATTTTATTAAGACCTGACTATAGTACGCTAGATATGTCAAAACCAAAAGCCTTTTTAGATAGTTTAAAAAAACAAATTGAGAATGATAGTATTAAATTTGAAAAAGCAGTAAAACTCTTTTCTGAAGACAAACAAACCCAAGATGCGGGTGGAATAATACTCGATCCTGAAACTAATTCAAATAAGTTACCATTGGATGTAAGTATGGAACCAAATTTATATTTTACGGTTGACCCTATGAAAGTTGGAAAGATAAGTTCCCCTCAAAACTATAGAACTCCAGATGGGAAAACAGGTATGCGAATACTTCTATTAAAATCGAAATCTGAACCACATAGAGCAAATTTAAAAGACGACTACGAAAAGCTCAAAAACTATGCTTTAAATCAAAAACAAAGTGAAAAAATAGAAAAATGGTTTAAAGAAGCCCTTTCAGAAGTTTATATTAATATAGATTCTGAATATCAAACTTGTAGATTATTTGAACAATAAAATATTATTAAAAAGTGCAGTTAACGAAATTTACCACTGATGTAGAAGCAGCAGATGCTTTAAAAAAAACATACGAAGAATTAACAACCGAAATAGGAAAAGTTATTGTAGGCCAAGAAGACACGGTTAGGCTACTGTTGACAGCGATTTTTTGTCAAGGTCATTGTCTTTTAGTTGGTGTTCCTGGTTTAGCTAAAACTTTATTGGTTCAGACAATTGCTTCAGCTTTAGATTTAGAATTTAATAGAATACAGTTTACTCCCGATCTAATGCCTTCAGACATTTTAGGTTCTGAAACTTTGGATAATGATAGAAATTTTAAATTTATTAAAGGCCCTGTTTTTGCTAATATTATATTAGCGGATGAAATAAACCGAACACCTCCAAAAACCCAATCCGCTTTATTAGAATCAATGCAGGAATATTCAGTAACAATTGCAGGCCAAAAACATAGTTTGTCAAAACCTTTCTTTGTACTTGCCACTCAAAATCCTATAGAACAAGAAGGGACTTATCCCCTACCTGAAGCTCAATTGGATAGATTTATGTTTATGGTAAACTTAGATTATCCGAGTTTTGAACAAGAAATTTCAATAGTAAAAAATACCACTTCTGACAAAAAAACTAAAGTTAACAAAATTTTAACTGGGCAGGATATCATTGCATTTCAAGAATTAATTCGAAAAGTTCCTGTAGCTGACAATGTTGTAGAATATGCTGTTAGTCTTGTTCACAAAACCCGACCTGGAATAGCAAATGCTTCTGAAGAGGCTAAAAAATATTTAGAATGGGGAGCAGGACCTAGAGCATCCCAAAACTTGGTACTTGCTGCAAAGTGTAATGCATTAATAAATGGCAAATACTCCCCTGATATTGAAGATATTAAGGCCGTAGCTTTTGCTGTATTAAGACATAGGATTGTTAGAAATTTCAAAGCAGAGGCAGAAGGAGTTGGGGAAGAAAAAATTATTAATGCTTTACTCTAAAATAGGTCTAAAAAATATTTATCATTTTTTCTTCAATACTTTTAAAATTTCTGAAAGACTTAAACAATTTAAGGTCATTTTAGAAATTAGACCTGCTTTTCTAGCAACGGAAACGCCATAATGCATATCTAGTATTCCTGACATTTCATGAGCATCAGGATTAATACTTATCATTACTCCTTTCTCTAAACATAATTGTATCCATCTCCAATCTATATCTAATCTATAGGGGCTGGCATTCAATTCCATACTTACCTTATTAGCAGCACATGCATCGATAATTTTTGGGTAATCTAGCGGGTAGCTATTTCTAGACAGTAGAAGTCTTCCTGATAAATGACCTAATATAGAAGTAAATGGATTTTCTATTGCTTTAATTAGTCTGTTTGTAGCCTTTTCTAAATCCATATTTAAAACAGAATGGACAGAGGCCACTACATAATCAAAGGTTTTTAAAATTTCAACTTCATAATCTAGATTCCCATTTATTAAAATATCAGATTCTATTCCTTTTAAAATCTTAAAATCTAAATAATTTTCGTTTAATATATCAATTTCCTTTTGTTGTTTAAGGACAATTTCCGGTTTTAAGCCTGAAGCGTATTGAGCGGTTTGACTATGGTCAGCGATTCCAAAATAGTGCAAGCCTAAAGACTTGCAATAATCAGCCATTTGCTTTAAAGAATGATTGCCATCAGAATAAGTTGAATGATTATGTAGTGTCCCTTTCAATGATTCAAATGAAACTAATTCATGTATATCATGACTTTTACACCATTCAAATTCACTTAAACCTTCTCTCATTTCAGGAATAATGTAAGGAAACCCAAAATTTTTATAGATCTCTACTTCTGAACTAAAGACTTCTGAGTTTAAATGACTTATAAGAGATAATCCGTTTCCATTTATAAATTTTAAATGCTTTTCATCAGAGTTTTTTATGAATTTCTTTACGATAAAATCTTTAGAATTTACTTTTTCAATTTCAATTTTAACCTGATTTCCAACAAAAAAACCTCTCCAAACACTGGGAGAAGAATTTTTTAAATCATGTTCAAAAATATTTTCAGGTAATTTTATGCTTCCAAATCCATCTTTTACAATAATAAATTGAAGCAAATCAACAACCTCACATTTTCTAATTACTTGACCAACAGCGAAAACATCTGAATAAAAATCCTTGATAATTTCAACTATTCGATTGCTTAAATCTTCAGCAATATTCATTCTTAATTTACCTTGTTGTGCTTGAAGAAATGCAAGTGATTCTAAAATTGAATCTTGAGTTTTACCACCAAAACCTTTGGTGTCTTTTATTTTGCCATTTTGGCAAGCAATTTTCAAATCATTAATATTGTCGATTCCAAGTTCTTTCCATAATATTTTAATTTTCTTAACCCCAAGTCCTTTTACTTTAAAAAGGCCAAAAACTCCTTCTGGTGTTAATGAAATAAGATTTTGAAGTTCCGCTAAAGTTTGAGTTTTGACAATCTCAACAATATTTTTAGCCATTAACTTACCAATTCCTCTAATTTCCATCAGCTCATTTTCCGTCTTTTCAGCCAAAGGCTCTTCTATTCTTTCTAAATTAAAAACACTTGAAAGATAGATTTTTGACCTCATTTCCTCCAAATTATGCAAATCTAAAAGCTTTCCGGTAAGTTCAATTATTTCCGCTATATCAGAATTGCTCATTTAACATCTATTTATATATATAAATTAACTTTTATTTTCTACACTTTGTAAAAACATTTTAAAAATAAGGATTTACAAATGAAAGTGCAAAAAAAAAGATATCCAAATGGATATCTTATAAGAGTCAAATTTTATTATTTTTACTTTGCAGGAATCGCTGGTTGACCAGAAGGAGCAGCTGAAGGTGCCGTCGGTAATGGAGAACTTGGAGCCGGTAAACTAGGCGCTGTGGTTGATCTTTCTACATTTACATCTGAATCATTAGTAACTGAACTTCCACTTAATTTTGAAAGAATACCAGTGCCTAGAGCTGCCACGATTAAAAAACCGAAAAATCCCCATGTCAATTGTTCTAATATATCTCCAGTTTTTTGAACTCCAAACATTTGGCTAGATCCACCCCCAAACTCGGAAGAAAGACCACCTCCTTTTGGGTTTTGAACCAATATTACAATTATTAATAGAATAGCCACCAAAATCATCAATACAAGAATAGTTGTTATTAACATAATACTAAAAGCAAATTATTGTTTTTCAAAAAAGAACTGCAAAGGTAATTATATAATTTTAGAATTCAATATTGTTTAAAAAAAATATGTAGATTTATCCTTAAAAAAACTAAATAAAATTATTCTAAAATGAAGGAAAAATAATATAATAGTTTAGAAATAACCAAATATAATTAATACTTAAATCTAAAAGCAAATAAGCAAATATTTTTATTGTTAAACATTAAATGGCAAAGTATTTATCGATTTAAATAATTATTAATTAATTCTTTCTGTTTTGCTAGTAGTTCGGTTCTATCATAATTTCTAGGTGAAACTTGCGAGACTGGTTTGAATTCTACTGCTTTTGGAAAATAATTTTCAATGATTTCATTATTATTTCTAGCATATAACTCTGCTTTGTTCCAATGTTCAACATTAAATAAGTCAACTGGAAAATTCAGAATCATTAAATTTATAATCCTAAAATCTGGGTATTTAGAAGATAGGTCGAATAAATAATGAAAGTCTTTCTCATCATTTTGAGGAAATTTTTCAATAATTTTAGATAATACTTCAAATGTTTTCATTTACCATGTAGCGGCAGTTTCATTAAAAATATTCAATACCAGCTGCTCAAGAATTTTTGGAACAAGCACTGGTTCAACTTGAGAAAGTGACTTTTCTTGAGAAAAATCTTGATAAAAAGTGAATTGTTTTTCAAAATTTAATTCTTCATTAAGTCTATTTACAAATCTTACCTCTATTCCAATTGTAAGTCTATTTACAGCGGCTTTGTCACTCGCTGTTGCTGAAATTGGCGTTAATTCGTAAGTTACAATTGTTCCTTCTAAATGCAAATCTCCATCTTGAGGCTTAAATTTTAAATCGGTATTTCTTTGATAATATTCCTTTAGCTTTTCGTTAAACGAATAACTCATATTTTGGGGTCCACCAGCGGTTGACAAAGTGAAGTTTTGAATAGAAAAAGTTTTAATTTCTTTATCCAATGTTGTTCCAGTAAAGGAATAAATCTTACAACTTAAAATCAATAATGGAAAGAAAAGAAACAAAATAAAAATCTTAAAGTAGAACTTAAAATTCATCTTCGATGTCATATTGTTTTATTTTCCTATATAACGTTCTTTCAGAGATTCCGAGTATTTGAGCAGCATATTTCCTTTTAAAGTTATTTTTTCTTAATGCCTTGATGATCATCTCTTTTTCATTCCTTTCTAAAGAGAGAGATTCTTCCTGTGTTTCATGCGAAATGTCTTCAATATTTTCTCTTGATTTTTGAAAATTATCAATTTTTAGAAGATTTTCAGACAATGGTTGGTTAAAAACTGGGTATATCGGTTCTTCCTTGGGCTTTATCTGAGCTGAAATATTTATTGAATTGGGTTCTTCAATGATCTCCTTAAAAAATTCTGTGTTTACATTAGAAGAATTATTATTTGAAACATTGCCTCCAGACATAATACTGTATACCAATTTCTTTAATTCAGAAACATCTTTTTTCATATCAAATAGTACTTTATACAAGATTTCTCTTTCGGAAAAATCTTTAAAAGCACTCATGTCACTATGATTTAATAATGCAGGAAGACCTGAAGATTGACTTTTTGGCAAGTATTTTTCAAACGTTTGAGCATTAATAACTCTTTCTTGTTCTAAAATAGTAACTTGTTCGGCAATGTTTTTTAGTTGCCTGATATTTCCAGGAAAACGAAAAGCCCTTAATAAAACTTTAGCTTCTTCCGTAAGATCTACTGGAATAATTTTGTTTTTTTCGGCAAAATCGCTAGTGAATTTTATAAAAAGCAATTCAATATCAAAACCTCGTTCCCGTAAAGGAGGAACAATAATAGGAACCGTATTTAATCTATAATAGAGATCTTCCCTAAATTCCCCTTTTTCAATGGCATTTTGAAGATTTACATTTGTGGCGGCCACTACTCTAACATTAGTACTCTTAACTTTAGAAGAACCAACTGGAATATATTCTCCGTTTTCTAAAACTCTAAGCAACCTAGCTTGAGTTCCTAAAGGCATTTCTGCTATTTCATCTAAAAAAATGGTTCCTCCATTAGTGGTTTCAAAATATCCTTTTCTATCATCAATTGCCCCAGTAAATGAGCCTTTTATATGACCAAATAATTCTGAATCAATAGTTCCTTCTGGTATCGCACCGCAATTTATTGCAATAAATGGTCCTAATTTTCTTCCACTAAGCCCATGAATAATTTTTGAAAAAGATTCTTTTCCGCTACCACTTTCTCCATTTATCAACACTGTTAAATCTGTTGGAGCCACTTGTATAGCAATGTTCAATGCATAATTTAAAGACGGTGCATTCCCAATAACTCCAAACCTATTTTTAACACTTTGTAATTCTGAATTATTATTCATTCTATTATTTTAAGTAGATCAACCTACTATTTCTCCAATTAAAGTTCCTCCAGTACATGAATTTATAAAAACAGTAACATAGTCACCTTTGGAAGCGTTTTTTCTAGGGAAAACGATCATTTTATTTTGGTCATTTCTTCCAGAAAAATCTAAACTTGACTTTCTAGATTCCCCTTCGATTAAAACTTTAAATAATTTACCAACAGAGGCTTGGTTTTTAATTTTAGAATGTTCTCTTTGTTTTTCAATAATATCGTTTAGTCTCCTTTTCTTAACCTCTAAGGGTACATCATCCACAAGTTTTTTGGCTGCGGGGGTACCAGGTCTTTCCG
Organism: Cytophagaceae bacterium; assembly: GCA_031414675.1. GTDB lineage: Bacteria > Bacteroidota > Bacteroidia > Cytophagales > Spirosomataceae > Leadbetterella. The sequence continues at coordinate 11,610 of JANNWE010000534.1, read as the reverse complement.
AATAATAAAACATATAGCCATAATCAAAAACAACTTCGTCCATTAAACTTAAGGTTTCTGCATGATCCTCTTCTGTTTCTTGGCAAAACCCTGCTATCATATCTTGAGAAATGCCACAATCTTCACCAAGTATATTTCGAATACTTTTTATTCTTCCTAAATACCAATCTCTATCATATGTTCTATTCATTAAAGCCAAAATTTTTGAGCTTCCACTTTGAGCTGGCAAATGAATATAATTACAGATATTTTCGTATTTTTTTATAGTATGCAAAACTTCATCAGTAATATCTTTAGGATGTGAAGTGGAAAACCGAACTCTTAAATCTGGATGTATTAAAGCTACTTTTTCTAATAAATTGGCAAAATTTACTTTCTCATCCTCCTTCTCCCACTTATATGAATCTACATTTTGGCCTAAAAGAGTCACTTCTTTATATCCAGATTGAAATAAATCAGTAGCTTCTTTTACTATTGAATAAGCGTCTCTGCTTCTCTCTCTTCCACGTGTATAGGGAACTACGCAAAAACTGCACATATTGTCGCAGCCTCTCATAATAGAAATAAATGCTGAAACTCCGTTTGAATCAAGTCTTACTGGTGCTACATCTGCATAAGTTTCTTCCCTTGAAAGGAAAACATTTACAGCTTTATAACCTGCTTCAACCTCTTCTAATAAATTAGGTAAATCGCGATAAGCATCCGGGCCTACTACTAAATCTACCATTTTTTCTTCTTCTAAAAATTGTTGCTTTAATCGCTCTGCCATGCAGCCTAAAACACCAATTTTAAGTTTTGGATTATCTTTTTTTGAAGCATTTATGACTTTTAACCTAGACCTTACCTTTTGTTCTGCATTTTCTCTGATCGCACAAGTATTAATTAAAACCAAATCAGCTTCAGCTAATATTTTAGTAGTTGAATATCCACTTTTTCTTAAAATTGAGGCTACAACTTCACTATCAGCGAAGTTCATCTGGCAACCGTAACTTTCTAAATACAGCTTTTTGGTACCTGGAACCTCTAAATTCTCAACAATTCTAGCAATATCCAATTCTGCTTTATCAAGGTTCACATCCCTTGGGTTCACTACTAACGACATAGTTTGGTTTAAATAAAAAATTTCACAAAGGTAATAAATATGACAATATGTCAGTAATTAAAAGCAGAATAAATTATGAGTACGGTTTTAAAAAGGATACCCTATTCCAAAATTCCAATTGAGTCCATATATTTGGTTTCTTCTTAAAGTAAATTCGTCTAAAACAAACCTTTGACCTACTATACGGCTAGGATCAACTACTTTAATACCCCAATCAAATCTAAACAGGAAATAGGATAAGTCCCAGCGAATTCCAAAACCAGTTCCAACAGCAATTTCTTTGTAAAATCTATTGAGATCAAAATTGGCCTTATCAATTTTATTAGGTGCTGGATTAGGGTGCCATTTCCAGATGTTTCCTGCATCTATAAAGCCTGCAATTTGGATATCACCTGCAAACCTTATTACTTTTAATCTATATTCAAGACTTGTTTCAAATAGGATATCTCCTGGTTGTGGAATTGTGTTTCCAGATAAAGTTGTATCAGAAGGAGAAGATCCAGTACCTAATGTTCTTGGAGCCCATGCCCGCATACTGTTACTTCCACCAATAAAAAAATTCTTATCAAAAGGTAGTGATCTATTTGCCCCATATGGGTTTGTTACTCCTAAATTGACTCTATAAGCATAGCTACTTTTTTGGGTAATATTAACATTTCTTCTAAAGTCTGCATTTATTTTCAAAAATCTAAAATATGCTCTTATACTATCTTGTGAATTTTCTGGTTGATTTAATGGAAATATTTTTTCAATAATTCCTAGCCTATCTTTGTTTTCTAAAAAATTCAAAACCGTTCCTCCAGACTCTACGAATAGCCTAAAAAACCTTGAGTTTGAAAATGGTCTACTAGGGTTTTGGTTATTTAGAACATAGTTAGCATTCAAACTAGAGACAAATTGTGGGTCAAAAGTCACTTTTAAGTTATTACCTTGTTGCTGAAGTTCTAACAAGCCGTTATAAAAATCTCTGCCAGATTTATTATTGGAATAAGATGTATTTATAAGGTTAGCATCTAGTAAAGACAAGTAAACAAATGCGTTTTTATTTAATTGAATTGAATAATTGGTATTTAACCTAAAATTTAACCTTTTACCCCAAAATGGTTCAGAATAATTATACCCGAGACCAAGAATAGTTCTTGGATTTTTTAAACTTAATTGATTGAAACTTTTACCAAAAAATCGATTGGAAGGCAGAGTGATATTTAAATTAATTCCTAACTCTAGGCTACCTCTTATATTGGGTTTACTTGAGCTATTAATTGGTGATGGTTGCCCTTCGTAAGAAGCCCTCATTGCGGCTTCGATTGTTTCTAATTTATGAAACCTATTTCTAGCGATTAGAGAAACTGGAACACCGAAACCAAAAAAAGTGGTTCCGTCATTATAAATATTGTTTATTCCAGGGCTTATTCCAAATGTATATTTTTCTAAAAGTGGTGCAAAGTATTCTACGCCAAGCTGATTTTTTCCAATAGTTCTAATTTGAGTACTTGTAAAAGCAAATTGATTAAACATGCCTATTTGCCTCTGTGTTTCCATTATATCTTTAAGTTTATAATTTGTGAATGGCTTGGTTAATATTCTTTCACTTATTAAATCTAAAGGTATTCCTTTATCTATTCTTATAAATTTTACATCGTTGAAAATAATTGTATCGGGTTTTGTGATGTTTTTTGAGCTATTTGGATCAAAAGCCTTAAAAACTACCTCTTCTATGGTAAATTGTTCATGCTTATTGTTATCAGGATCTAATATTTCAAATCTTAAAATTCCTTTTTTTTCTGTTTTAAAAAGTGCCTCATCACCTTCTTTATTTGTAGCTCCATGGATTATGTATTTATTATTAAAATTATAGTACCCATTATTTTTTAAAAGTTGTTCTATTCTTATTTTCTCTTCTTCCACTTTTCTAGTATCAAACAAATTGCCCGTAAAAATTAAAGTTGAACTTAAATTTGCCTTCATAATACTGTCTATTACCTCATTCTTAATAACATATTGAATAGAATCAATTGTATACCCTATTCCTTCTTCTATTACATAATTTACTTTTACTTTGTTTGTTAAAGCTAGCGTATCTATTTTAAACAAAACAAGAGCATCTCTATAACCTATATCGTATAAATATTTCTTGATTTTCCCTGCTGTTTCTTCAACAATATTAGCAGAGAACAATACCTCTTTTTCCCCAATATTCCTCCAAAACCAACCAACTCCTTCGGTAGCATTTTCTTGAATTCTATCAATTCGTTTCTCTCTTTTTTGAATTTTTCTTGGTGAGGGATTTGGTTTGGCTTTCTCAGTTGATAAAATATCAAAAGATTTTGCAAGTTTTCTTTGGTTCTTAATTAAACTAAAATTATTTAAACCGAAATTATACCACCAAACACGTGGAGTTATGGGTAACTCAAAAGGCTTAGAATTTTCTTTTTGTGAAAATGGAATTATTAATCTTAATTCTTCATCCAGAACTTTTTGGTTTCCTTTAAATACGTTTTTCCACAATACATACTGATTATTGTCAGTTGAAACATTATTTTTACAAGAAAACAAAATTTGCCCTACAAATAGAACTACTAAAAAAAATTTGAGGTTATTAATCAAAATATATTGTAAAATTTTATAATGATATCTAAAAAACAACAAAAATACGTTCAATCTCTACATAATAAAAAATACAGAACAGAATTTAAACAATTTCTTGTGGAAGGAGAAAAAGGAATACTGGAATTATTAAATTCTGAATTTGAAATTGTTTCAATTTTTTGTACTGATTCATTAAAAAACAAAATCACAAATTTTAAAAATACGATAGTTTGCTCCATTGCTGAAATTAATGCTATTTCCACTCTAAAAACCAATTCAATTGGTGTGGCAGTTGTCCATCAAAAAGCAGAAACTGAATATATCCCAACGAAAAATGATTTAACATTGTTGTTAGATGGAATTAATGACCCTGGAAATCTAGGAACAATAATTAGACTCGCTGATTGGTATGGAATAAAAACTATTATTTGTTCAAAAAATACGGTAGAATTTTATAATCCAAAAGTTATTTCTGCAACAATGGGTTCTTTTTGTCGGATAAATATCATTTATAAAGAATTAAAAGAAGTTTTGACAGATAAAAGTATTAAATCGTATGGAGCTTTTTTAGATGGGGAAAGTATTCATCAAATTGAGATAAAAAAACCTGCATATCTAATAATTGGAAGTGAATCTCATGGAATAAGTTCTGAAATTGAACATTTGGTAAATCACAAAATTACGATTCCAAAATTTGGTTTGGCTGAATCTTTAAATGCTGCAGTGGCAACAGGAATAATTTTAGATAATTTTTTTAGATTTAAATGATGCCCTTTTCTAATTGATTAAATAGGTGAATTTGACATACTCCGATTGAATTTTTCTTTAATCTAAATTTAATACTTATAAAGTTATTTGTCAGTTGGTAAAGTTTAATAAATATTTTTTACGAATTTTGCGAAAAAATTAAAATAAATAGTCCTAAATGGAAAAATTTGATAAGAATTATATTATTGGTTTCGTGTTATTGTTTCTTATGTATGGTTCATACATGTATTTTTACGAACCAACAAAGTCAACAGAAATAGAAAATAAAAAAAATGATGCTATAGTTCAGGAACCTAAAGCCCAAATTGTTACAAATTCAAATGCTCCTACAGTTTTGTTAGACTCAAATGTAACTGCAATTGAGAAAACAATTGAATTAGAAAATGAAGATATTAAAGCCACTTTTTCAACCAACGGAGGAACACTGAAGCAAGTAATCTTAAAAAAATATAAAACATATAAAGATTACACCAACAATTCAAATCAACCTATGGTGTTGTTTGATGCTAATAAATCGTATATTTCTCTTTTAACCCCGACTAATAAAGGAACTGTAGATTTAAATAAAATACCTTTTGAAACCAATTCAAAAAATCAATTTGTAAAAACTAAAGATAGTGGTGAAATTATTTTTAATTCAAACCTAGGGCTAGGCTCATCGATAGAAAAGAAATTCAAACTTTCAGGCAAAGGGTTTGTTCTTGAAGAATCTATTAAAATTAATAATTCTGGCGGTCAATTTTTAAATGCCCCTACCCAATTAGTTTGGACGAATCAATTGGAAGTATTAGAAAATGATATTACAGAAAACAGGAAATCGGCACAAATAAATTACTACGACAAAGAAGGAAATTTTGAAGATATAGGCTTTGGTGGCGTTGGTGATGATACCGAAAAAGCAGAACAACCCATAAAATGGTTTTCATTTAAGCAAAAATATTTTACCACAGGAATAGTAAACCAAAATTCTTTTTTTGAAAACACAGATTTTAATCTATTAACTCCTCCAGTTGATAGTTTTGTTGTAAAAACAGCCAATGTAAAAACGCAATTACCTTTTGATCAATTAACAAAAGGTAATTTGTCTTTTAAATTATATTTTGGACCTAATGAATTAAATCAATTAAAAAGCGTTTCAGAAGGATTTCAACAAAACTTATACCTAGGCTATGATATTGTTAAACCCATAAATTTATATGTTTTTGTTCCTCTTTTTAATTGGGTAGAGTCGTTTATTGGTAATTATGGCTTATTAATTATTTTAGTTGTCTTAATTATTAAAATAACTTTAACTCCGCTAATTTATAAGTCGTATGTTAGTTCTGCAAAAATGAGACTGTTGGCTCCAGAAATAGCCGCAATAAAAGAAAAAGTAGGTGATGATGCAGTTAAAGTACAACAAGAAACTATGACTTTATACAAACAAGTAGGTGTTAGCCCACTAAGTGGTTGCGTACCTTTATTGTTGCAAATGCCAATTTTAATGTCGGTATTCTTTTTATTTCCAAACATGTCCATGTTTAGACAAAAAGAATTTTTGTGGTCCCATGACTTATCTACGTATGACGCACCTATAAGTTGGGCTTCCACTTTACCTATTATTGGTAATCACATAAGTTTGTTTGTTGTATTAATGACCTTATCTAGTTTGGCGTTTACCTATTACAATAACCAGATAACACCAGATCAACCGGGTCCAATTGACATGAAAAAATTGTCATACATTTTCCCATTGGTATTCTTTTTTGTTTTAAATAGCTTTCCAGCTGCTTTAAGCTTTTACTATTTGGTTTCTAATTTAGTTACTATTGCTCAGCAGTTGATAGTTAGAAAATTTATTGATGAAGAAAAAATAATGGCAATTCTAGAAACTAATAGAAAGAATTTTCATACCAAGCCTCAGAAGAAGAACAAATTTGGCGATTTTATTCAAAAACAATTACAAGCTTCAGAAGAGTTGAAAAAACAAAGTGAAGAACGCAAGAAAACTCCAAAAAAGAAATAAGAAATTGGTCTGCAATGCATAAATTTGTAGAGCATAATTCTTTTTATTTTCAAAAAAGTAGACAAAAAAAAATGAAAAAAGGGATAATACTTCTTTTTTTTACTGTTCTGAAAACTTTTGGTCAGATTGATGACCAAACTTACCTTAATGAATATAAAAAGGCTGTACAGTTATTTGCAAATAGTCAATATGAAGCTGCTAGCCAAAAGTTAGCCCCTCTTTGCTCTAACTCTTATTCTAATCCCATCACTCCTTATTCTTATTTTTATTCTGCGTTGTCTTCTCGAAACAGAGGAAATAACTATCAAAGTAGGGTGATCTTTAGACAATTATTTGAAAATTTTAATGACTGGGATAAAATTAATGAGGCTAGAATCAACTATGCAGATTTAAATTTTTCGGAAAATTATTTTGAGGAGGCTTTAAAAAATATTGAGTTAATTCAAGATCCTTCATTTGATGATTTAAAAAATGGGATGTTAAATAATTACATTCCTAAAATTCAAAGTATTTCAAATCTTAAAGACTTGTATTTTAAGTTCCCAACCCAACAAATAATCGCCCTAAGTATTGTTAAATATATTCAATCAAACAGATACAATTCAAAAGATGATTTAGAATTATCTGATATGTTAACAAATCGTTTTAAATTTAAAGATATTAATAACAAAGAAAGCAAATCTTCTAAAAAAGTGGCTTTGAAGGAGGGTACAATCGAAACAATAGATTTTGCGATACTATTACCTTTTAATATCTCTGAAACTAAATTAGAAATTGGAAAAACAAGTAATAGATATAGTTACGATATTTTCATGGGAATGAAAATGGCAGTTAATAAATTAGCTTTAGAAGGAATTAAAAGTAATGTTTACGCTTTTGATATTCAAAAATCAAAAACTGATTTTGTAAAATTTGAAAAAACTGGAGAATTAAATAAAATGGATGTATTTGTTGGCCCTTTGTATCCAGAACCAAACCTATTAGCCAATGATTTTGCTCATTCTAATAAAATAATTCAGGTACATCCTCTTTCTAATAACTTAGGACTTTTAAAAAAAGATAGGCAAATTTTTCTATTACAGCCTTCTCATACGCAACAAGCTATAAAGTCTTTAGAATTTATTCAAAAAAAACAATTAGATAAAACAGTAAGTATATATTTTGGAACGGGGAAAAAAGACTCCCTATTTGCCATTTCATATCAAGAAGAAGCTATTAAATTAGGATATAAAATCAGTATTTTTAAAAAATTTACAGGGGCTAATTTTAAAATAATACCTGAAAAAGGTCATATATTTTTGGTGGTAGATATGAATTTAGGAACAAAATTTCTACAAAACCTTGAACGAAGCAAAATATTAAGTCAAGTAATGTGTACTGCCACATCTTTTAATTGGGATAATGTCACAAAAAGTATCTTTAAACAAAATATAGCTATCATATATCCTGAATTTGTGAATGAAACAAAAACAAGTGTTGAAGAATTTAAAAAGAATTACACTTTGACAATGAATGCTACATCTTCTTATTACAATTATGTGGGATATGATATGGTTCTTTATTTTTCTAGAATGTTAAAAGATGGAAAAGATATATTTAAATTGAATATCGAAAGTGGGCCTTATACCGACGACTACCTACAAAGTGGTTTTGATTTTAGTGGAAAGCCAAATGAAAATAAGATTGTTCCAATAGTGACTTTTAATGGAGAGAATTTTGAGGAGGCATTCAGGTAAAAAATGAAAAATAAAATAAGTAATTCGTTATTTCAAATAGCTCAAGAGTATATTCCTGGAGGTGTAAATTCTCCAGTGAGGGCATTTAAATCGGTAGGTGGAAACCCTAGATTTATAAAAAGAGCCAAAGGTGCATATCTTATTGATGAAGATAACAATAAATATGTAGACATGATAAACTCTTGGGGACCAATGATATTAGGTCATGCCTTCAAGCCAGTTGAAAATGAGGTAAGAAAATCAATTAAATCTTCTTTCTCTTTTGGTGCTCCTACAAGAAAAGAAGTGGAAATGGCAAAGCTTATTTCAGAACTTGTTCCTTCTATTGAAATGGTTAGAATGGTAAATTCTGGAACAGAGGCAACAATGTCAGCAATTAGGCTTGCAAGAGCATATACCGGTAAAGACAAAATTATTAAATTTGAGGGTTGTTATCATGGCCATGGCGATGCATTTCTTATTTCTGCGGGAAGCGGTGCTGCCAGCCTCGGAACTCCAGATAGTCCCGGTGTAACTTTATCCACCGCAAAGGATACCTTAACATTGCCTTTTAATAATAAGGAGGCTTTAAGTAAAATAATTGAGTTAAATAAAGGAGAAATTGCTGGTTTAATTATTGAACCCGTGGTTGGAAATATGGGTTGTGTTTTACCTGAGGCAGGATATTTAGAATTTGTAAGAGAGCTTTGTAGTAAACATAATATAGTGCTAATCTTTGATGAAGTGATGACTGGCTTTAGACTTTCGATCGGAGGAGCACAACAACGTTTTGGAGTAATTCCTGACTTAACAACTTTAGGCAAAATAATCGGAGGTGGAATGCCTGTGGGAGCATATGGTGGGAAAAGAGAAATTATGAAAATGGTGGCTCCATCTGGCCCGATGTATCAGGCTGGCACACTTTCTGGAAATCCTATTGCAATGACTGCAGGCCTAACAATGCTTAGGCATTTGAAAAACAATCCATCGGTTTATGAACAACTAGAGGAAACAGGTGAAATTATTTCAGAAGGAATAAAAAAAACTGTTAATGAACTAGGCTTAAATTGTACTGTTAACCAAATAGGCTCGATGTATAGCCTTTTTTTTACAAATAAAAAAGTGATAGATTTTGATACTGCAAAAACTAGTAATATTCCTTTATTTGGAAAATACTTTCATGCAATGTTAAATAGAGGTATTTATCTAGCGCCATCTCAATATGAATCTTTATTTTTGTCTACCCAAATAGACAAAAAATTAATAAAGAAAATCTTGAAAGCAAACCATGAAAGTTTGATAGAAATATCTAATAATTATGCGTAAGTATTCGGTAATAATACCCATTTTTAACAGGCCAGAAGAACTAGATGAACTTTTAGATAGTCTTACATTGCAGATTTATGATAATTTCGAAGTTATTGTAATAGAGGATGGGTCTATTTTAAAATGCGAAGGAGTGGTTCAAAAATACAAAAATAGGTTAGAAATCTATTACTATTTTAAAGAAAACCAAGGACAGGGATTTGCAAGGAATCTTGGATTTGAAAAAGCGAAAGGAGATTATTTTATTCAATTCGATTCTGATGCAATTATTCCAAAAAACTATTTTGAAATAGTAGAAGAAAGTTTAAATAAAGAATACTTAGATGCTTTTGGTGGTCCAGATGCTGCTCACGAAAGCTTTTCTCCCACTCAAAAAGCTATAAATTACGCCATGACCTCCTTTTTTACCACCGGGGGAACAAGGGGGAAATCTAAAAACTTAGGAGGCCAGTATCATCCAAGAAGTTTTAATTTCGGTCTTTCAAGAAAAGTATGGGAAACCATTGGAGGATATACCCTTACTAGAATGGGAGAAGATATAGAATTTAGCTTACGAATTATTGCGGCTGGATTTAAAGTTAAAATAATAGAAAAGGCGTTTATTTACCACAAAAGAAGAACCAACCTAATCCAATTTTACAAGCAATTATTCTTTTTTGGAAGAGCGAGAATAAATATTTTTCGATTTTTCCCTAAGGAATTAAAATTGGTGCATTTGTTTCCCTTTTTTTTTATGCTTTTTATTTATAGCCTATTGATTCAAATATTAATTTCAAAATCATTATTTTATTTATCTTCTTGTTTAATTGGATTATATTTTACTATCATTTTAATTGATTCCAGTTTAAAAAACAAAAGTTTTTGGGTAGGAATACTTAGTATCCCTTCTTCCTTTATACAACTTTTTGCATATGGAATGGGTTTTACTAAGGAAATGATATTCAAAAAATTTAATATTTAATTCAAATAGTTGTTTTCACACATTTTAAACATTTCAATTTTTTTTTTTGATTTCAATATGTTTTACTTAAAAACTAACAAAATACGTAAATAAATTCTAAAATGTAACAATCATTTAAAGAGGAAGGTAAATGAGATATTTAATATTTAAATTTTGAAAATAGAAAGTAGTGATGTAAAAATAATAGATTATACTGTCCTTAAAAGGTTGTTTAGTTTTATACTTCCTTATAAAAGCAGGTTCTATTTTTTGGTATTTTTAATACTTCTCGGGGCTATCTTAACTCCTGCTTTACCACTATTGATTCAATACACAATTGATGGGCCTGTAGCAGAAGGAAACTATAGCAAGTTGTCTGTTTCTTTGGCAGTAATGATTGTATTATTGCTGGTAAACTCCATATTGTCATTTTTAAATACCTATCAAGCGGGTTGGTTAAGCCAAAGAATAATTAACGACATTAGAAATCAAGTTTTTAGCAAGATAATACATCTTAAACTTAAATATTTTGATGAAACTCCTATTGGCAAAATTGTAACTAGAACTATTTCTGATGTAGAAACTCTCTCTGAAGTATTTAGTTCAGGCTTTGCGGCAATTGCTGGAGATTTAATGCAGCTCATATTAATTATTTCTGTAATGTTTTTTATTAATTGGAAACTTACATTAATTAGCATTTCCACAATTCCTTTATTATTAATTAGTACCTACATTTTTAAAGAGAAAGTAAAAAAATCATTTAATCAAGTAAGAAATGCAGTTTCCAATTTGAACTCATTTGTGCAAGAACACCTTTCAGGTATGAGTTTAATCCAAATTTTTAATGTTGAAAACGAGGAATTTAACAAGTTTGAGAAATTAAATAAAACACATCGAAAAGCAAACATTAAATCTATATTATATTATTCCGTTTATTTTCCCGTAGCCGACGTAATTTCAGCCTTAGGAGTTGGTCTTATTGTATGGTATGGAACAAAAGGAATGATAAAAGAAGAAGTGAGTTTTGGTACAATCACCGCTTTTATAATGTTTATTAATCAATTTTTTAGGCCAATAAGAATGATTGCCGATAGAATAAATACTCTGCAAATGGGAGTAGTGAGTGTTTCTAGAATTATTGAAATATTAGATGATCATAGTTTTA
>JANNWE010000533.1:0-2564 GCA_031414675.1 Cytophagaceae bacterium | reverse complement strand
TGTAGATCAGCTCTATAATTCAATAATTACTGCCGGCACCTCCAAAGCACCTGCCATAAAAGTAGCCGAAGCCGCCAAACTAATTGAAAATTGCCAGAGAGATGTAAACATTTCGTTTGTAAATGAGCTAGCCCTCATTTTTGATAAAATGCAATTAGATACCACAGAAGTCTTAAAGGCGGCTGGCACAAAATGGAACTTCTTAAAATTTCAACCCGGTCTAGTGGGTGGTCATTGTATTGGCGTTGACCCCTATTATATGCTTTATAAAGCAGAGCACCTCGGATATTTCCCCGCTCTCATTGGCTCAGGACGTAGAATCAATGACAGAATGGGCGTATTTGTGGCAAACAAAGCCGTAAAATTGATGATTAGCAAAGGGATAAACGTAAAAGATTCCAAGGCTTTAATTTTGGGTTTCACTTTCAAAGAAAACTGTCCAGATAGTAGAAATACCAAGGTTATTGATATCTATAATGAATTAAAAGATTTTGGTATTCAGACCGAAATATATGACCCATGGGCAAATGAAAAGGAAGTTAAAGCTGAATATGGAATTACATTGCTAAAAGAAATTGATTCTAAATATGCCTTGATTATTCACGCCGTAAATCACACAATTTTTGAAAAAATAGAATTAACGAAAATTGTAGAGGAAAGTCATGTGGTGTTCGACGTAAAATCTACCTTAGACCTTCGATTAATTGATGCAAGACTGTAAATAAATAGAATGACAAAAATTATAGATATTATAGCTGGAGCACGACCCAATTTTATGAAGATTGCTCCTATTATTGCTGCTTTTGAACGGAATAATTTTAAAGAAAAGGGCATTTTATATAGGCTTATTCATACTGGGCAACATTATGATAAAAACATGAGTGCCACGTTTTTTGATGAATTGAACATTCCACACCCCGATATTAACCTACAAGTAGGCTCTGGAAGCCAAGCCGAGCAAACTGCCAAGATAATGGTAGCCTATGAAAAGATTTTGGTAGAAAAACCATCCGTGCTGTGTATAGTGGTGGGAGATGTAACCTCCACTATGGCCTGTTCTATTGTGGCTAGAAAGTTACAAATAGAGGTAGCCCATGTAGAAGGCGGCATTCGGTCGTTCGACGAAACCATGCCGGAGGAAATAAACAGAAAATTGACTGACTCTATTACCAATTATTTTTTCACCACCTCTGAAGTAGCCAACCAAAACTTAAGGAAGGAAGGAATACCCGAAGGAAAAATATTTTTTGTTGGGAATACCATGATTGACACCCTATTAAAAAATATGGAAAGGTTAAAACAACCTGCCATTTGGAAACAAAATAACCTAAAAGAAAAAGAATATATCGTCATGACACTGCATCGGCCTGCCAATGTAGATGACCCCGAAAACCTTAAAAAATTAGTAGAAATAGTAAGTGAAACCTGTAAGTCGAATAAAATTGTGTTCCCTATTCACCCTCGAACCAAGAAGATATATGAAAGTTTGGAAATTCAACCCGAAAATATACTTTTAACGGAGCCAATGGGCTATTTAGAGTTTAACTATTTAGTAAAGCATGCTAAATTGGTTATTACCGATTCGGGCGGAATTACCGAGGAAACCACCGTCATGGGTATTCCATGCCTAACCTTAAGAAATTCCACTGAGCGACCAGAAACCTGTAGCATTGGCACTAATAAATTGGTGGGAACTGATCCCACAAAATTAATTGAACCTATACAACAGATTTTTGAAGGAAATTGGCAAAAAGGCAAAATACCCCCTCTTTGGGACGGCAAAGCTGCAGAAAGGATCGTTAAAATTATAGAAGATATTATTGTAAACTAAACAACCAGAATTTTGCCATTTTATTTATAAGGGCCTTACCATCAAAATTTAAAAATACTATTTCTAAATAAAATACAAAAAAGAAATACCAAATAATCAAAATATTGCTCTAATGCTTTTCTAATTTGAATGAATTGACTAAATTTGAACTCAAATTATTGAGCAAAATGTACTTTTATAAATGATAAATATTTCTTGATGCCATCGAAATTAATTTTAAACACAGTCCAACTATTTTTCAATCCAGCAAATTTTTCATCTAATTTTTTGAATGAATAGTAGAAATTGTTTAAGATTTCTATAAAACTTGCCATAGAATTCTGTCACAAAAAGTAATCATTTTAAACGTAGATTAGGAATTATTAAATCATTTTTTTTAAAGCTGTTTAAATTAAAAAAGAGCATTCAAAAAAATAAAAGTAAAAAAAATTAGGTATTTATTTTATAAAATTAATTCAAGTTCTATAGGTCATTTCTAATGTGACTGACGGGGCGAAGCTGTAAATATTTTATAGTAATTTTTAAACGTAAAATACTAATAAACAACATCTTACAAGAAATAAATCCTATCCATTTTTTATAGCATTTTCAGTCAAAAAAAACACTAAAAAACCAAAAGCAGTCACCATTTATTAAGCATAGACAAACAGATAACAGATAACCAACAACCAACAACCGATTTTTGAGAACCCAATAAACTTAAACTAAATAAACTACAATGGAATAAAAAACC
>JANNWE010000532.1:0-2328 GCA_031414675.1 Cytophagaceae bacterium | reverse complement strand
GATCGTCAGGATTAATTTTCCCATCTCCGTTATAATCCTTATATTTCATATCTCCAGGACGTAAAGTTTTCACTATTGCAGTATAATCTACACTACGAGCATCTATTTCAGCTTGATCTTTAAAAACTCCGTCATATAAATAAGTCATATAGGTAAACATCGGTTTGCCAGTTGTTCTTTGCCATTCTGGGGCACCCGGTGCCTCATCCCAAAACTCTATTTTATTTTTCGCATAGCCACCGTTTACACTAACATTGTATTTCAAATCGCCCACTTGGCTTCTGTAACCAATACTAAAATCAAACCCCTTGTTGGAAACTTCTCCAATGTTTTGTGCCGGTAAAGTAATTCCGGTTGACTGAGGAACTGATGCGTTTTTAAAATAAAGAATGTTAGACCTATAATTTGAGAAATAATCCATTTCAAAATTCACTTTTCCATTAAACATCTGTCCTTCTATTCCTATGTTTGAATTCGATGCAACCTCCCAAGTTATATTCTCATTAGGTAAACGAGTCTCAAACAAAGTTTTTTGTTCGGCATCACCTAATATATAACTTCTGAAGCCATACGTAGAAAGGTACTGATAGGTTGCAGGAGTGCCAGTCCCAGGCAAATTTACTTGGTCGTTTCCTAGTTGTCCATACGAACCCCTTAGTTTTAAGAAATTAATTGAAGGAATGTTTTTCATAAAATTTTCTTCGGAAATTACCCATCCAGCCATTACTCCTGGGAAGAAACCATAACGTGTCTTAACAGGAAATCTATCAGAACCGTCGTATCTCCATAAGAACTCTGCCAAATATTTTTCCTTGTAGTTATAAGCAACTCTTCCAAAATAATTAATACGTGCAGTTTCAAACCCACCCCCGCTATTGGTTCTTTCTAAGTCACCTCCAGCAAACATTTGATCTAATGCCGGTGAAATGAAATACCTTCTGAAGGCACTGAAGTTATTTCCTTCAATAGTTTCTTTATTAGTTCCAGCCAATACGGTCAACCCGTGTTTTCCAAATTGCTTTTCGTATGTCAAAACACCCCCCAATAATATATTTAATTGGTCATCATACGATTGATTAAGATTAGGCTCTGCAGGACCTCTCTTGCTGGCTACAAGTTTAGGAGTTGTTCCGTCTGCCTCAAAACCAGACCCTTGCTGGTAAAGTGTCCAAGGAATTTGCCACAATTTTCTATTTCCAGTTCTTTTATCAATAGCTGCTGTTCCAGTAAATTTCAATCCTTCCACCCACGGAATTTTAACATTTAACGCACCGTTTGTTTGAAAATAATCTTGTTTTTGACGATCGTAGCCAGAAAGGTCGGTAGTAATTACAACAGGATTTTCTCCATTTTCAATATCGGGTCCTGGAAATCCATTGGGCCAATAGGCTTGCTGTTGAGGCTTGCCTCTCATTTGCATCCTGAATATTGCTCCAGCTGATCTTGTAGGATAATTTCTTGCTTCTTCTCTTCCTAAAAGACCAATATTAACATCTACATACTTATTAATTTTTGCATCTAGGTTTAGTCTAATATCGTATTGCTGATAAGCAGTAGCCGATTTTTTATAATAGCCATCTTGGTTTTGATAGCCCAAGGAAGCCAAATATTTCACATTTTCTGTTCCGCCAGTCACTTGTAAATTATGTTGAGTTTGCGGAGACCAGTTTTTTAAAGTTGCTGCATACCAATCTGTATTTGGGTGTAACCAAGGGCTTGACCCATCTCCATATTTTTGTATGTCGGCAGGTGTAAAAGCTGCTTTTCTTACCGCTCCAGTGGGCCCAGTGTATGTGCCTGTAGCCTTATATGCTGCTGTTGCAGCACTCCATTCGCTCACTGGCAATCCATAAATATCTAAGTCATTTAGCATTCCCACATATTGAGCCGCATTAGCTAATTTTGGAATAACAGTAGGTTGAGAAAATCCTTGGTTTGCTGAATAAGTCAATTGAGGCTTACCAGTTTTTCCTCTTTTGGTTGTTATCAAAATAACGCCATTTGCAGCCCTAGAGCCGTAAATAGCAGCCGAAGCATCTTTTAAGACCGAAACACTTTCAATATCGTTTGGATTGATTCTATCTAATCCACCCGCTCTATTAGGAATTCCATCCACTACTATAAGCGCATCGCCATTATTTAGTGTGTTAGATCCTCTAATTCTGATTGCAGACCCATCAGCTCCTGGCTCACCACTTCTATTGACTGCTACAACCCCCGCCATTCTACCTGCAATGGAGTTACTCAAGTTCAAAACTGGCGATTTTACTAGTTCAGTTCCCTTTACTGAAACTACTGATCCCGAAATAGTTGCCTTTTTTTGAACAC
>JANNWE010000531.1:0-6922 GCA_031414675.1 Cytophagaceae bacterium | reverse complement strand
TTATAGCTGGTCAAGCCGTTCAAGATGGGCATGGACATGGCACGCATTGCACTGGAACTGCTTGTGGACCCTTAAATCCAGTTCCAGCGATAGAAAGATATGGAATTGCCTATAATGCTTCCATATATATTGGAAAAGTTTTAAGTAATGGAGGTTCTGGTGCGGATGGAGGCATTTTAGCAGGAATAAACTGGGCAATAGCCAATGGCTGTGCGGTTATTAGCATGTCATTGGGTGGGGCGGTAAATGGTGCAGGATTTTCGGCGGTTTATGAAAATGTTGCTGTAAATGCATTAAATAATGGTTCTTTAATTATAGCTGCGGCTGGCAACGAGTCTGCAAGACCGGGAATCATTAAACCGGTATCACACCCTGCTAATTGCCCATCAATAATGGCGGTAGGAGCGGTGGATTCTGCATTGAATGTTGCCTCTTTCTCTTGTGGAGGCCTATTTCCTACTTATGGTGCAGTTGATATTGCTGGCCCAGGAGTGGGTGTATTTTCAAGTACAAAAATGCCAACAAGATATGCCACTTGGAATGGAACGAGTATGGCAACACCTCATGTGGCTGGAATTGCCGCATTATGGGCGCAAGCCTCAGGTTTGAGAGGTATAAATCTTTGGAAAAAACTTACTAGTACAGCAAAACCATTGCCAGCTCACCCAACAAGAGATGTTGGTGCAGGCTTAGTGCAGGCTCCAAATAAACGAAGGTTATTAGAGCCTTTTCCAAGACCTTTTCCAAGGCCATTTCCTATACCTCCAATTGGTTAATTAAAATTATTAGCCTCAATGTTTCATTGGGGCTAATTAAAATTACAAGAAAATGAAAAAAACAAACTGGATTGTATCCATCGAATTAAGTGAATTTAAAAGAGTTTGCTTAGAACTAAAAAAACAAAAATGTGAAATATATAGCGAATTAGACACCATAGGGGTAGTTCTTATAAAAGCGAGTGTTTCTGAGGTGACGGTCTTAAAAAAGATAAAAGGAATCTTAGCAATAGAGCCAGAAAGAAATGTTTCTATATAAATGTGTAAGAAGCGTGGTACAAAACCATTAAATCCAAAAATAGATTTTGGATTTTTAGGCTTTCTACTATTTTTTAAATGCATTTTTTTGGTTATAATTGCTAATTATGGGCAAAAAAGGCTCGTTTTTATAGATTCTAACAAATTGTCATGCCTTTATTTAAGGATAAATATTTAAGATTTACTTCACATTTAATGGTTTAATTATTTAAATTCTCCATCTTATAGCTATTTTTTTTTCTTTGTTATATCCTATTATTTAGTAAAATAATAGTACATTTGAATATAAATAAATAAACTATGGATAGAAGAGATTGGTTTAAAATTAGTGGCTTGACAGCCTTAGGTATCAGCACCTCAAGTTTTTTATTTTCTGATGAAGTTAGGGCTTCTGAAGATGGAATGATTCATTTAGACAAAAACGAGAATCCTTTTGGAGTTTCACCAAAGGCTTTAAAGTCTTTAAAAGAATCTTTATTAGAAAGTCATCGCTATCCATCACAAAATAGTACCTCCGCTTTTTTAAATAAATTAGCTAAAAGAGAGCATCTTGAGCCCGGTAATTTTTTAGCAACTGCCGGTTCGGTTGAAGTTCTCGGTCTTACGAGCATATATGTTGCTCGAAATGGTGGAAGCGTAATTTGTCCTTATCCCACATTCGCAACTTTGCCGAATAATTGTAAAAATTTAGGCATGGAGCTCATAAATGTTCCAATTAGAGAGGACAAAATTATTGACTTAGATGCTATGAAAGCTAAAATAAAACCCGATACTAAATTGGTTTATTTATGTAATCCCAACAATCCTACAGGCACCATTTTAGAAAAAAAAGTATTGCGAGATTTTGTGGAAGAAGTAAGTCAGAAAACCATGGTCATGGTAGATGAGGCATATTTTGAATTCTTAAATCAATCCGTTTCTGATTTGGTAAAAAATAATCGAAACATACTCATTAGCAGAACATTATCTAAGGTTTATGGCTTTGCTGGGCTGCGTGTCGGCTATATTATTGGGCATACGGACACTATCAAAAATATGGCAAAATACCAAGCCTCTGGCTCAATTGGAGTTTCTAGGAGTTCAATGATGGCGGCTTTGGAAGCTTTAGATGACGAAGAATTCTTGCAAATGTATTTACAAAAAAACCGAGAAGCTGCAGACTATACCACCAAAGCTTTACAGGCAATGAATATAAAAGCGGTGCCTTCTCAGGCAAATTTTGTTATGTTTCCAATTGATCAATACAAAGGCCAATTTGCCAAGGATATGGCAGACAAAAAGATTCTGGTTCGTGATGATTTTAAAGAACTAAACGGAAATAAATGGGGAAGAGTGAGTATTGGTACTATGAATGAAATGAAAACATTTATAAGTACCATGAAGGAAATCTGGATTAATTAAATCTTTTTTTTGATTCAAATATTCGATACTTTATTATTATCTTCAATCCGCTTTTTTATTCAATTTTAGAAAGTAAACTAGCCAAGCTAGAACAACAAATATTTTTTAGGTCGATGAACTCAAAAATTTACCTAAATATTTATGAGTTTGATAGATTTCTATAAAATAAATAAAGAGAATATTCAGCTCTTTATTTATTTTGATTCTTTATCTTAAACCTGCATTTATTCCTTCCAAAACTGCATTTCCTGGGCATAATTCCTTCTCTGTTAAAGAATTTAAAGGTTTATCTACAGTTCCAAGCAAGTCATTAAGTTCGATGCTATTGTTGTTAATATATAAAAGACCAGTTAAAATTTCTTCCTTTTGTTTTGCCGTTTGTAAAGCATTTACAATGGAAATCTTGTCTTCAGGATCCCATCCTTGTATTAATTTATTTAATTTTATAAAAGAGCCATCGTGCATTTCCACCAATTTAACTTTTTCCGGATCGTATGATGTGGTGATTTCTTCTTTAATAGGTACAAAATCTAAAGATGATAAAGCCTCATTATGTTCTCTCACATAATCATAGGATTTTGTTGAACCAGCATTGTTATTAAACGTCACACAAGGCGAAATTACATTAATAAACGAAAATCCTGAATGAGACAAAGCCGCTTTTATTAAAGGTATTAATTGGCCTTTGTCTCCACTAAAACTTTGAGCCACATAGGTTGCCCCAAGTTCAATAGCTATAGCACATAAATCTATTCCTTCAAAATTATTTACTATTCCTGTTTTAGACTTAGAACCATGATCGGCTGTAGCAGAATCTTGTCCTTTGGTTAAACCATAACAACCGTTATTCATTACTATGTAGGTCATATTCAAATTTCGCCGAATTACATGAGCAAACTGCCCAAATCCAATAGATGCACTATCGCCGTCACCTGATACGCCCAAATAGACCAAGTCACGATTGGCGAGATTGGCTCCGGTAGCTACTGAAGGCATTCGGCCATGTACTGAATTGAATCCATGAGAATTGTTTAAGAAATAGGCCGGAGTCTTAGATGAACAGCCAATACCTGAAAGTTTAGCTACATGATGCGGTTGAATGGCCAATTCAAAACAAGCGTCCACTATGGATGCTGAAATTGAATCGTGTCCACAACCCGCACATAAGGTAGAGATGGAACCTTCATAATCTTTACGCGTATATCCCAAGGTATTTATTGGAGTTCGTGGGTGTTGAAATATTGGTTTTATATATGACATTTTTCTTAAATACTTTGAGGTTGAACTATTTTAATTTGATCTACTATCATGTCTGCGGTCATTGGCATTCCATCAAAATTTAAAATTTTTAATAATTTTTTAGGATGAATTTCTAATTCATTTACCAACAAAGTTCGCATTTGAGCATCTCTATTTTGCTCTATTACATAAACATATCTATGATTTTCAATAAAATCTTCCACAGTTTGGTTAAAAGGAAAGGCTTTTATCCTTAGAGCATCAACTGGATCGCCATTTTCTTTTAAAATATCCATTGCTTCTTCTGCAGCATATGTTGTAGTCCCAAAAAATAAAAGACCAATTTCTGAAGTATTTTCTTCTTGATATACTTGTGGAGCTGGAACTCTACTTTTAGCGGTTTCAAATTTCTTTAGCAATCTTTCCATTATTCTTACATACGTATCTGAATCTTCAGAATAAACTGCGTTTTCATCATGAGAGGTTCCTCTGGTAAAATACGAACCTTTGGTGGGATGCGTACCGGGTATAGTGCGATAAGGCACACCATCATGGTCAACATCTTTGTATCTTCCCCAATCTTTCGCATTTTCTAATTCTTCAGCATTTAAAACTTTTCCACGATTGTATTTTCGGTTATCGTCCCACTGGAAAGGCGGTGACATGTGTTCGTTCATTCCCAAATCTAAATCAGTGAGCATGATAATAGGCGTTTGTAAAAAATCTGCTAAATCAAAGCTTTCTGCCATCATATCAAAACACTCTTTTGGCGTAGAAGGAAACAACAAAACTTGCTTAGTGTCTCCATGTGATGCATAAGCAGCACTTAAAATATCTGATTGCTGTGTACGAGTTGGCATGCCAGTGGACGGTCCTGAGCGTTGAACATCCGCTAAAACTACTGGAATTTCGGCATAATATGCTAAACCCAAAAATTCATTCATAAGTGAAAGACCTGGTCCTGAAGTAGCTGTAAAAGCTCTAGCCCCGTTCCAATTGGCCCCTATAGCCATTCCTATTGCAGAGAGCTCATCTTCTGATTGAACAACGGAGAAATTATTTTTACCAGTTTCTGGGTCAATTCTAAGTTTCTGGGCATATTTTTCAAATGCGCTTACTAATGAAGTGGAGGGTGTTATTGGATACCAAGAAACTACGGATGCTCCACCATAAACAGCACCTAAACCAGCAGCTGCATTGCCATCTATTAAAATCCAATCTTTTACAAGATCTCGAGATTCTACTTTAAATTCCAAAGGGAAAGCGAAGTTTTCGGCAATATAATCTCCACCAAGCTTTAAGGCTTTCACATTGGGAATAACCAATTTTTCTTTTCCTTTAAATTGCTCAGAAAGTAATTGTTCTAAAACTTCGAAACTGATATTTAGTAATTTAGCTAATGCACCTACATAAACTATGTTTTTGAACAATTGTTTTTGTCGAGGGTCTGCAAATTCTTTATTGCAAATTTCCATTAATGGGATGCCAATAAAGTTGATATCATCTCTTAAAAACTCATCGTAAAGTTTTTTTGTGCTATCATAAATAAAATAGCCTCCTGGCTTCACGCAAGCGATGTCCTTTTTAAAACTTTGGGGATTAACACTTAACATAAGGTCAATTCCTGCCTTCCTGCCTAAATAGCCTTTTTCACTTACTCTTACTTCATACCATGTTGGAAGTCCTTGTATGTTGGAAGGGAAAATATTTTTTGCAGAAACTGGAACCCCCATTCTAAAAATGGATTTAGCAAAAAGCGAATTTGCACTTGCCGAACCTGTTCCATTTACATTTGCAAATCTTACAACAAAATCATTGATACTACTCATATATCTTATAAAGATCCTGCTTTCGCAGTGTTATACATAAATTTTTTCATGTCCCAGGCTGTGGTTGGACAGCGTTCTGCACAAAGACCGCAATGCAAACACACGTCCTCGTCTTTTACCATCACTCTCCCTGTTTTTAAAACATCTGATACCAGAAGGTCTTGGGTCATATTTAAAGCAGGAATTAATAATTTATTCCTAAGGTCGTTTTCGTTTTCTTCATTATTAGTAAAAGTAATGCACTTTGTAGGGCAAACATCCATACAAGCATCGCATTCGATGCATTTATCAACGGAAAACTCTGTTTGTACATCACAATTCAGGCATCGCTCGGCCTCCTTAAAGGCAGTTTTTAAATCAAAGCCTAACTCAACTTCTTTTTTTCTGTCTGCTAAAGTGATTCTTTTATCTTCTTGAGGAACTATAAATCTATCATCTGCCGATATATCATTATCATAACTCCACTCATGAATTCCCATTTTAGTGCTAATGAGAGTCACCCCAGGAGCCGGTCTGTGATTAATATCTTTAGCCTGACAATAAAGATCGATTGAAATGGCTGCTTGATGTCCTTGTGCTACCGCAGTAATTACGTTTTTTGGTCCTAAAGCTGCATCCCCACCAAAAAACACGTTGGGCAATGTAGAAGCAAAAGTTTTTTCATCCACCACTGGCATAGCCCATTCGTCGAAATTTACTCCTAAGTCTGTTTCAATCCATTCAAATTTATTTTCTTGGCCAATTGCAATTATTACATCGTCAGCTTCAATAAATTCATCAGGCTCACCTGTAGGAACTAACTTACGTTTTCCATTAGCGTCATATTCTGCTTTAACTTTTTCAAACATCATACCTTTTAGTTTGCCATTTTCAGTGACAAAACTTTTAGGAACATGGTTTTCTAAAATCGGAATATCCTCGTGCATTGCATCTTCTTTTTCCCAAGGAGAAGCCTTCATTTCTGCAAATGGGCTTCTAACCAATACTTTAACATCTTCTCCACCTAATCGCCTAGAAGTTCTACAACAATCCATGGCGGTATTTCCTCCTCCAAGCACCAAAACTCGTTTTCCTATCTTATCGGTATGTTCAAAAGCTACGTTTGCCAACCATTGAATTCCCACATGGATATTTTCTTTGGCGTCCCATCTACCAGGTAAGTTGGGTAAATCTTTGCCTTTGGGTGCTCCAGTAGCCACGAAAACTGCGTCGTATCCTTCATTTAAAATTTCTTTAAGGCTTGTTACATATTGGTTAAAAAGTTTGATAACATCCATGTTCAAAATAACGTCAACCTCTTGATCTAGAACTGAATTGGGCAGTCGAAAAGAAGGGATCTGACTCCGCATCATGCCTCCGCCTTTGTTTTGGTCGTCATAAACGTGTAACTCATATCCCAAGGGGGCTAAATCTCTCGCT
>JANNWE010000530.1:0-13678 GCA_031414675.1 Cytophagaceae bacterium | reverse complement strand
TTTAATGATGTTTTAATGAAGCCTTTAAATTTTGACAAATTAGTGCTCGTTGTTAAACGATTAACTGATCAGTAAATTAAGTTTCGCCAATGAAAATCACATTTTTAGGTACTGGAACTTCTTCGGGGGTGCCTGTGCTGACTTGTAAGTGTGAAGTTTGCCAATCCCTAGATTTTCGTGACAAAAGACTTCGAGTTTCCGTGCTTATCCAACACGACAATTTAAATATTGTTATTGATACTGGCCCCGATTTTAGACAACAGGCTCTTTCAAGTAATCTATCCCATTTAGATGCTGTAATTTTTACTCATGAACACAAAGACCACACCGCAGGTTTAGATGACATTCGCCCATTTAATTATTTTTCTGGTCTCAAGCACATTCCAATTTATGCTCATTTAAGGGTCATAAAACAGCTTAAACAAGAGTATTTTTATGCTTTTCAAGAAAATATTTATCCTGGGGTTCCGCTAATTACTTGTTGTGAAGTTTCAAATGAAGAATTCTTTATAAATGAATTGAAAATTATTCCAATAAATGTTTTACATCATAAATTGCAAGTTTTTGGATATCGATTTGGTGATTTTACCTACATAACCGATGCAAATTATATTTCTGAAACTGAAATTGAAAAAATAAGAGGCACTAAAATATTGGTATTAAATGCCCTTCAAAGAATCCCCCACATTTCGCATTATAATTTAAATGAAGCTTTAGCTATAGCCGAACAAATAGGTGCAGAGCAAACATTTTTTACGCATATTAGTCATAAATTAGGTCTTCATAGAGAAGTAGAGCAAGAATTGCCCGAAGGAATAAATCTTGCTTTTGACGGCCTTTCTTTTATCATTTAGATATGGACGAAAGAATTGTTCTTCCTCCCAAATATTATCATACTAATTTTGAGTATTTGTTAAGTTTTGTAAAAGACAAATACCATGATTTGTTAAACGTTTCAGAATGGAGTTTCTTGAGACAATATTATTGCTTGAGTGAAGATTCCCAATGCTTATTTATTCGCTTTTGTAATAGAAAAGGGCTGTTTTTTAAAACATATGGACTTGATTACGAAGAATTAGGAAATACCGAACTTTTGCTTCTTCAATTAATTAAAGTAGGTTTTGTTTCTAAAATTAATTTTGAGGAGCATAGATTTTTTTTTTCGGAAATTGTTCAAGTTTTAACCAAACAAGAATTAATTAATTTGTTTGACTTAAAAAACTTAAAATCTGAGAAAAGAGAAATTTTAATAAATTTTTTGATTGAAAATTTAACAGCTGAAGAAATTATTAAGAAAATTGAATTGGAAGTTAAACTAGTAAAAGTAAATTTTGAATTAGAGGTCTCATTCATGAAATTCTTGTTCTTTGGAAATAGAGCAATGGATATGACAGAGTTTGTTCTACGGGACATGGGATTGATTCATTACTATAAGCATAACGACGATGACTTGGTGGCAAGATTTGAAACTAGAAAGGATGCAGACGACAAGTGGATGATATCAGACCAATTTGAGATTTTCGAAACGCTTAAAAATCAAGTTTCGGTTGCAGAAATAAAGAATTGGTTTCTTAACTTAAGTCTTTCTGTGCCTTCCCTTTCAAAAGTTGCATTCCCCTCTTTTGAAAAATTAGCCTTAAGGATCGGCAAATATTTTGAACAGAATAAAGATTACGATGCAGCAATAGAAGTTTATCAAACAATTGAATCTACTCCATCAAGGGAGCGAACTGCCCGATGTTTTTTAAAAACAGGCAATTTGGAGGAGGCTAAAGTTCTTTGTTCTGAAATCATTTTAAGTCCCTTTAGTGTCGATGAACAATATTTTGCTGAATATTTTTTGAAAACATTAGAAGGGAAGAAGAGCAAAAAGCAAACTACAGAATGGCTTCATAGTTCAGATGCAATTGAAATAGATAAAATCTTTAAGAATCAAGTAGAGATAGGAGCCATTCAACATTATTTAGATTTAGGATATCAGGCGGGATTTTCTGAAAACTTCACCTGGAGAACACTTTTTGGACTTTGGTTTTGGGATATCATTTTCGACCCATCCTTGGTATCTTTTCATCATCCTTTTCAGCGAAGACCCTCTGATTTACATCTTCCGGATTTTTATAGTAAAAGAAAAGTGCAATTAGAGGAACAATTATCTGCTTTCAATGATTCTTCTGAGCTATTAGCCCATCTTTGGGAAACATTTGTAAAAAATCAAGGAACAGCCAATCCTTTTGTAGTTTGGTTAGAAGAAATATGGGAAATGGTACGAGTAATTGTTATTAAAATTGACTTAGATAAATTAAAACAAATTGTACTAAAAATTGCTGAAAATATTGTAGAAAATTCACGAGGTTTACCCGATCTTTTAGTTTGGTCTGAAAATCATTATGAATTAGTGGAAATTAAATCACCTAGCGATAATCTCAGTCATCAACAATTATTTTGGTTTCGCTTTTTCAAAGAAAACGAAATTAATGCAAAAGTATTAAGAGTAACATTTTCAAAGTAGCTAGTTAAGTTTTGAAATTTCAGGTGCTGTAAATAAGACTTATTTTTCATTTGTATCTTCAATTGGCTTCTAATGAACAATGATTTAACAGCCCATTAACAACAAAATGTATGGAAAAATCAAAAAAATATTTACCTTTACGGCGTTGTGTTTAATTATTAATTTATAAGAATATCTTTTAGAAATGAAAAAAACAATTCTTTCTTTATTTTTTGTTGTAGGAACATGGATAGCTGCTCAGGCTCAAACCAAAATTCCACCGAATATTCAAAAATTATTGCAGAAAAATACGTGTTTGGCTTGCCATAATCCAGATAATAAATTAGTTGGACCCGCTTACAAAGAGGTAATGAAAACCAAAAAGTATAAGGCGGCTCAGATTGTTGAGCTTATTTATAAACCAAAGCCTACCAATTGGCCAGGATATCCGCCAATGGCTCCAATGACCCAAGTGCCTAAAGAAGAGGCAAAGGAAATTGCCGATTGGATTGTTACTTTAAAATAAAAAGAAAATAGCTTATAAAAAAGGGTGCAAAGTATTAAACTTTGCACCCTTTTTTATAATATTTAAGAATAAGTTTGCTTTAAGAGGCAACTACTTCTTCCGCTACAACGCTTACCTTTACTTCATGTTTTACCTCTTTGTGTAAATCCACTATTGCTTTAAAATCACCAACAAATTTAATGTCTTCCACAGTAATTTTCTTTCTATCCACAATAATGCCTTTAAGAGCAAGTGCATCAGAAATTTGAATACTTGTAACTCTACCGAAAATTCTACCACTTTCTCCTACTTTCATAGAAATAGTGATTGGATTTTCTCCAATTTGTTGAGCTATTGTTTCAGCTTCAGTTTTTAACTTCTCAGCTTTATGAGCGGCTTGTTTCAAGTTTTCAGCCATTATTTTTTTATTTGAATCCGTTGCTAATACTGCAAAGCCTTGAGGAATCAAATAATTGCGACCATAACCTGGCTTTACGCTTAAGACATCATTTTTATATCCTAAGCCCGCAATATCTGTTTTTAATATAATATTCATTTTAAATTTAAATTAATGAGATGTTTGCCAATTTTTAATTTGCAAAAACTTAGGTTTATTTTAAACCATCTGCTACATAAGGTAATAAAGCCAAATGACGAGCACGCTTGATTGCTGTTGCAACTTTTCTTTGAAACTTTAAGCTATTTCCAGACAATCTCCTAGGTAATATTTTACCTTGTTCGTTTAAAAACTTTAATAAGAAATTAGGGTCTTTGTAATCCACAAACTTGATACCTAATTTTTTAAATCTGCAATATTTTTTGCGACTTGAATCTTTTCTTTCTACTGGTTCGTTAACTAATGACATTTTGATATTTTTTAAGTGTTACTCTGCAACAGCTGCAACTGATTCTTTAGTTTTTGAAACTTTTCCCTGACGACGAAGCGAATAGGCAGCGGCATCTTTGTCTAATTTAGTAGTTAAAAAACGCATTATGCGTTCGTCACGTTTGTATTCGATTTCTAAAGTAGCCACCAAAGTTGGTGCACTTTTAAACTCAAACAACTGATAGTAGCCCGTGGTTTTATGCTGAATCGGATAAGCTAACTTACGAAGGCCCCAAGACTCTTCGTTAGTAATCTCAGCACCATTATCAGTTAGAACTGATTTGAATTTGTCAACAGCGTCCTTTATCTGGGCTTCAGATAAAACGGGAGTTAAAATGAACACTGCCTCGTATTGGTTTTGAAACATTTTGAAAATAAAATAATGTAAAAAATAATTTCTCCGAAAATTCGGACTGCAAAATTAGTGGTTTTGAATTGAAAATCAAACATCTGGCTCTAAATTTTCAATTTTGACTTTATTTTTTTTAAATTATTTGTTAGTAATTTATTATTAATATGAAAATTTGTGCAAAATATTGTATTTTAAAGATAAAATTTTCTGTTTAAAAGTTTTTATTTCAAATGTAAATATCATTCAACTTTAGAAATTTTAACTTTGTAAATTATTTTTTTGCTTTTAATAATTTCCCCAAGTCTAATGAAAACAGTAGATTCTTTTGATTTCTCAAATAAAAAAGCTCTTGTACGAGTAGATTTTAATGTTCCATTAAATGAGAGAAATGAAATTACAGACGATACACGTATTATTGCAACCATACCTACTATAAAAAAGATATTAAACGATGGTGGTTCTTGCATCTTAATGTCGCACCTTGGAAGACCAAAGGATGGACCAACAGAAAAATATTCATTGAGACATCTAGTTGCTCCGCTTTCATTAATACTTGGCTTACCTGTAAAATTTGCTGATGATTGTATAGGTAAATCTGCAACAGATCTTTCACAAAGCTTAAAGTCTGGAGAAGTTTTGGTATTAGAAAATTTACGTTTTTATAAAGAAGAAGAAAAAGGAGATGTTGCTTTTTCTGAGAAATTAGCTAAATTAGGGGATGTTTGGGTAAATGATGCTTTTGGTACTGCCCATAGAGCACATGCTTCTACCGCAGTTATAGGCCAGTTTTTTAAAGATAGAATTTGTGGAAAAGTTATGCAAGCCGAAATTGTTAATGCGCAACATATCTTAGAAAATGCAGAGAAACCATTTACTGCCATAATGGGTGGAGCCAAAATCTCAGATAAAATAATGATAATCGAGAAATTGCTTGATACCGTTGATAATCTAATTATAGGAGGTGGAATGACCTACACTTTTACTAAAGCCTTAGGTGGCAAAATTGGAAAATCACTTTTAGAAGCCGATAAGCAAGAATTAGCCCTAGAAATTTTAAAGAAAGCCAAAGAGAAAGGTGTTACTATTATTATGCCCTTAGATAATGTTTGTGCCGATTCTTTTAGTAATGAAGCAAACATTAGAATAGAAAATACAGGTGAAATTTCAGATGGTTGGGAAGGTTTAGATATTGGGCCAAAATCAATTGAGCTATTTAAGGAGGTTTTGAAAAATTCAAAAACTATACTTTGGAATGGGCCAATGGGAGTTTTTGAATTTCCCAATTTTGCAATTGGCACTAACGCTATAGCAGAAGCCGTGGTGAAAGCTACAGAGGAAAATAATGCATTCTCATTAATTGGAGGAGGAGACTCCGCCTCTGCAATTAACAATGCAGGTTTGGGTGACAGGGTATCTTATGTTTCTACTGGTGGTGGGGCATTACTCGAATACATGGAGGGAAAGGTTCTTCCAGGAGTCGCTGCTTTAGATTAAAGAAATCAGATTACTCAAAACAAAAACTTGGAGTCGATTTTCAGCCTTTTCTTATTATTTTAGAGAAAGAATGTATGCGATTCAAAATTCCCATTTTCCTATTTTTCCGTTTCCTCCAGCCGCAAAACAGGTATTTTTTATACAAGAAACCACATGGAATGGGGTTTTGTCAATTATCTTAAAGCTACTTCCATTATTGTCAGAAATTCTTAATCCTTGCAAGCTAGCAATACATATTTTGCCAGTTTCCATAATAAAAGCACATTCAGATAGTCCAGGTGCATAGCTTAGATTTTTTGTTTCCCATGTTTTTGCACCATTTAAAGTAAATGCAGTTTGAAGATTTGATTTTAAAGTATCTTTATAATCTCCCCCCACCGCTATTCCTTCTAACTCATTTTTAAAGTAAATTCCAAATATTCCATTCGAACTTCCACTTTCAAAAGGGGTTTCCATCACCTTCCATGTGTTTCCTTTATTAGTGGATTGAAATATTCTATTTTGTGTATTAAACCAGACATTTTTTTTGTAAGTACTTAAACAACTATTGCTTGCAGCAAATGAAGCTTCTCCTTTCAAAATGTCAGGAAAGTTTTTCTCATCTATTCTGAACCAAGAATTTCCACTATCTGTGGTTTTTAATAAATAAGGTTTTGAATCAATTGCATCACCCACTACAAACCCTGTTTTGGAGTCTAGAAATTTTATTGCATCAAAAAACACTCCTTTTTCTTTACTTTCATATACTTTGTTCCATGATTCACCAGAATTTGTTGTTTTTAAAAGTATAGCTTTACCATCTTCAGCATTTCCAGAACTCATTGCTAAAATAGTTTTATTATTTAAAGCAAAAACTCCTCTGAAATCAAAACTTTTGTATAGTACGGGACAGGTGTTTTTCCAATGTTTTCCTCCGTCATAACTTACTAATAAAGAGCCATTACTTCCAGACACCCAAATATTTTTATGGCTTAAAATATGTAAAGCACGAAATGAAGATCGAGGTTCTAAACTAACGATTTGAGCATTTGAGGTTTCGTTTTTGAAAATCAAAAACAAAAAATAAACTAAAAAATAAACTGTGTATTTCATTATATTTTTAAACTAGCACCCAAAATAATCAATTCCAATCGTTATTTTTGCATAATGTTATCAAAAATTAAACATTTATTAATATTAATTTTATTCTTTACTTTTTTAAAAAATAGTGAAGCTCAAAATTATTCTGTAAAAATAGAAATAGGACCCGAAGAAGTTGTTTTTCAAGAAGGTAATTTAATTATCAAAGTGATTATATTAAACTCAAACCAATACAATATTACTGAGTTTCCTGACTTTCGAGGTTTTAAAAAAGGAAGCAGCATCGTTAAACACAATATAGTTTCTATAAATAAAAAAAGAGTTAATCAGCATATTATTTCTCAAAATTATATTCCTGAATTTTCCGGAAAAATAATTATTTCAGATTTTGATTTAGAAGTAAATGAAAAGCTGATTGCTGTTTTAGGTAAGACCATTAATGTTAAAAAGAACATTGAAACCGATCTACAATTAAATAAGGAAGTTGAAGAGCTAGATTTAATTTTAAAAACATCCAAAACAAATATTTTTGAAGGGGAAGGCGTGAAAGTAAATTTGGGATTTTATTTGTCATCAAAAACAACCTCTTCTATTCAATTCTCAGAAAATATTAGTAAGCAAATTGAGGATATAGCCAGAAAATTAAAACCCAAAGACTGTTTAGAAAGCAGAAGAATAATTTCTAACATAACTGGTAAGGAGGTAGAAATAAATGGCCAATCTTATACGTATTATAACCTTTTTGAAGCAATTTATTATCCTTTGAATCTTAAGAATATTTTTTTTCCTGCCATTTCATTGATTATGAAAAAGCAAAAATCGAATGACTTTATTGATTTTGTTTTAAATTCGAAATCAATAAATGTAGTTGTAAATAAATTGCCTGATCACCCATTAAAAGAAAAAATAGGAGTAGGTGTTTTTAATCTTTCAGAAAGGTTGAAAAATACTACTCAATATACTGGAAGTAGTTTTGATTATACTTTTAAAGTTTCAGGAAGTGGTAATTTTAATAAGGTCAAAATTGGTAAAATAGATAATAATAGTCAGTTTGATTTTTTTGAATCAAATTCCAAGATTCAACAAGATAATGGTGATGAGTTTGGTTCTAAAGAATTTCTTTTTAAAATAGTGCCAAAAGAGGCTGGTGAATTTTCGTTCAATAATTTATTCTATTTGGTATATTTCAATACCTTAGAAAAGAAGTATGATACGCTTAGGTCAGAAAAAAAAATAAAAGTATTGGGTGAAAATTTGTTACTTAATAAAAGTTCAAACATTGACATTTATTTCGGCATCGAAGATTTGAAAACAGATCAAAAAACAATGAATATAAAAAAAGTGGCAATATTTTTTGCCAATTTGTTAGTTGTAATAATGATTTTTTGTTTCTTATACCTTTTAAAAAATATAAATAAAATTTGATGAGTAGTACTTTCGGCAAAATATTTAAGATTTCAACTTTTGGAGAATCCCATGGTAAAGCTATTGGGGTGGTAATAGATGGATGTCCATCAGGAGTGGAATTTGATTCAGATTTCATTCAAAGTGAGTTAGAAAGAAGAAAGCCAGGGCAATCAAAGATAACTACCCAAAGAAAAGAATCAGATAGTTTTGAAGTACTTTCGGGGGTATTTGAAGGCAAAACAACAGGTACGCCAATAGCTATAATTATTTTTAATGAAGACCAACGTAGTAAAGATTATGGGCATATTGCTAATAAATTTAGACCCTCTCATGCAGATTTTACTTATCATGAAAAATACGGAATAAGAGATTATAGAGGTGGTGGAAGGAGTTCTGCAAGGGAAACAGCTGCCAGAGTTGCAGCTGGAGCCTTGGCTAAATTGGCTTTAAAGTCTTTGGGTATTGAAATTTATTCTTATGTTTCTCAAGTTGGTAATATGAAGTTAGGAAAAAAATATCAAGACTTAGATTTAAGCAAAATAGATTCTAACGCCGTTCGTTGCCCAGATGAAAGCATGGCTTCTAGCATGTTTGATTATATAGATACGGTAAGAAAAAACGGAGATTCTGTAGGTGGCATTATAACTGGAGTAATTAAAAATGTGCCAGTGGGGTGGGGTGAACCTGTTTTCGATAAATTGCATGCCGAATTAGGCAAAGCAATGCTGAGTATAAATGCGGTGAAAGGTTTTGAATATGGTTCGGGTTTTGATGGTGTGAATATGCTAGGGTCTGAACACAACGATGATTTCATTTTGGAAGAAGAATCAGGGAAAGTTAAAACTAAAACTAACCATTCTGGCGGAATTCAAGGTGGCATTTCAAACGGAGAAGATATTTATTTTAATGTGGCTTTTAAACCCGTTGCAACTATTATGAAAGATCAAGATAGTGTAAATGAAGCAGGTGAAAAAGTTATTGTATCAGGCAAAGGTAGGCACGACCCTTGTGTATTGCCAAGAGCTGTACCTATAGTTGACGCTATGTCTGCATTGGTTTTAGTAGATTTCTGGTTGCGTGCTAGAGTAAATAAAATTTGAAAATTGATTTCTTAAACCAATTCGCTTAATTCTAACCAACGGAGTTCTTTTTCTTCTAATTTTTCAACAATAGTTTCAAGGTCTTTTGAGATTTTTGAGATTTGATCAAAAGGTTTCGTAACATCTGAAATTAGAAAGGTAAGCTCATCTTTTTGTTTTTCTAATTTCGGAATCTCTTTTCCAATTTCTTCAAATTCCTTAAGTTCCTTAAAGCTAAGTTTTCGCTTTTGTTCTATTTTTTTTTCAACTGTAACAATTTTTGGAATGTCTATTGTTTTAGTTTCTTTTTTTCGTTTTTCATCCTCGGCTTTTTCTTCTAACCAAAGTCTATATTCCGTATAATTCCCTGGAAAGTCTTTAATTATTCCATCGCCTTCGAAGGCAAAAACATGATCAACAATTTTATCTAAAAAATATCTATCGTGTGATACCACCATTAAACAGCCCGTATATGCCATTAAAAAATCTTCCAAAACATTTAATGTAGCAATATCCAAATCATTAGTAGGTTCATCTAAAATTAGAAAATTAGGATTTTCCACTAAAATTTTCAAGAGTTGGAGTCTTCGCTTTTCACCACCGCTTAATTTTTCAATTAAGCCATATTGCACTGCTGGAGGAAATAAAAACTGAGTAAGGAATGCCGAAACTGTTATTTCTCTTCCGTCGCTCATTTTAATATAGTCCGCTATTTCCCTAACACATTCAATCACTTTTTGATCTTTTTTGAATTCAAGACCTTCTTGTTTATAATAACCAATTTTTATCGTATCGCCTTTAACTACTTTACCTTGGTCAGGCTTTAATTGGTCGGTGATTATACTTAATAAAGTTGATTTTCCAATACCATTTTTTCCAACAACCCCAATCTTGTCTCCTCTTTTAAAAGTATAGGAAAATTCTTGAATGAATTTTGTTTCATTAAAAGATTTACTAACATGCTGTATCTCCAGAATTTTCTTTCCTATTCGGTCAGATTTCATGCTAAGTTCCAATTTTTCTTCTTTCTTTGGACCAGTGGCTTTTTCTTTTAATTCATTGAAAGCCTCCACTCTATATTGTGCTTTATGGGTTCGGGCTTTCGGCTGCCTTCGCATCCACTCTAATTCTTTTTTGAGAAGTTGCCTATCTTTCTCCATAGTTATGGCCTCATTTTCTTCTCTTTCAGCCTTTTTTTCTAAATAATAAGGGTAACTACCTAGATATTTATGAATTTTATTGTTTTCTAATTCTATAATTCTATTGCAGACTTTATCTAAGAAATATCTATCGTGAGTAACTAAAAAAAGTGTGGTATTGCTTGTTGAAAGATATCCTTCTAACCATTCAATTGTGTCCAAATCTAAATGGTTGGTTGGTTCATCTAGAATCAAAAAATCAGGCTCTTCTATTAGTACTTTGGCAAGAAAAACTCGCTTTTGTTGTCCCCCTGACAGTTCGCCCATTAATTTGTCAAAATCTTTTACACCGAGTTTTCCTAGAATCTGCTTGATTCGGACCTCATAATCCCAACCATCAAGGGCGGTTAATATTTCAGCATATTTAGAAATCATATCGCCGTCACCATCCTCAATTGCTTTTTCATAATGGTTAATTGCCTCCGTCACCTCATTTTTAGAAGAAAAAATGGTTTCCATAACTGATTTACTAGCTATAAAATCAGGATTTTGATTTAGGTAACCTACTTTTATGTCTTTTCTTACGCTTAAATTACCTTCATCAGGAGGCACTAATCCTCCTACAACGTCTAACAATGAAGATTTTCCCGAACCATTTGCTCCAATTAATGCAACTTTTTCTCCTTGTAATATTCCAAAATTTAAATTTTTAAATAGCCATCTTTCACCGATGTTGCGTCCTAAATTTTCTGCTGATAAGTAATTCATGCCGCAATTTACGACATAAGTTTGAGAAGTTAATTGTAAAACTCCAATTTGAAACTCCAATTTTTATATCAGTTTCTCCATTTCAGCAATATCAAATTTGTGGCAAGAGTCTTTTGTTTTTAAATAATATAGAATCGTGAAATTTAGGGAATGGTTTTTTTTCTATAACTTGCCAACTAATGATACTTTAAAAAAATGATAAAAAAAGAACAATTGTTTACGACTAATTTTAACGATAAGTATTCCACTCCAGTAGCTTATTTCTCAATGGAATTTGCAATAGATCAAGCATTAAAGACCTATTCTGGCGGTTTGGGTTTTTTAGCAGGCTCTCATATGAGAAGTGCTTTTGCTCTAAAACAGAATTTGATTGGAATTGGTATTTTATGGAAAAACGGCTATTATGAACAAACAAGAAATTCAGATAATAGCATGAGCGTGTTTTTTAGAGAACAAATGTACAGTTTCTTGAAAGATACAGGTATAAAATTTCAGATAGAAATAGACAAAAAAGAAGTTTGGGTAGCAGTTTATCATCTTCCTTCCTCCGTTTTTAATGCTGCTCCTATGTTTTTTTTAACTACAGATACAGATGGTAATGACTTTTGGGCTAGGTCAATTTCTTATCATTTATATGATAGTGATCCAATAAAAAAAGTTGCACAATGTATGCTTTTAGGTATTGGAGGGGCAAAGTTTTTAAAAGAAGCTAATCTGGAACCATCTGTTTACCATTTTAATGAGGCCCACGCTGTTTCAGCTATATTTTATTTATTAAAACAAAATGAGAATGTAGATAAAATAAAACAGAAAGTAGTATTCACTACCCATACACCAGAAGAAGCTGGAAACGAAAAGCATAACTTCGATTTTCTTTATAATTTGGGTTTTTTCTCAGGTTTAGACAAAGACTTAGTTAAAAAGTTTTCTGATGTAAAAAATACTATATTTAGTCATAGTTTGGCTGCTTTAAGAATGAGCAGAAAGGCAAATGCTGTTTCAAAGCTTCATGGGGAAGTTTCAAGAAAAATGTGGAATAGCGAAAAGGGTATTTGTGAAATAATCCATATTACAAATTCTCAAAATCATAATTATTGGGCGGATGGAGTTTTAGATTTAGCCCATAAAAAGAAAGATTTATCTTCAATAGCTAAAAGAAAAAAGGAATTAAAAGAAATACTATTTAAAGAAGTTGCAGATCAAGTAGGTAAATTGTTTGACCCTAATATTTTAACTATGGTTTGGGCAAGACGTTTTGCCACCTATAAAAGGCCTGACTTGCTCACTTTAGATATGGATAGATTTAAAAAATTGATGAATAATTCAAAATATCCAATTCAAATTATTTGGGCTGGAAAACCTTATCCTTTTGATTATGGAGCCATAGAAATGTTCAATAAACTCTATTATTTAAGTCATTTGTTCCCAAATATGGCAGTTTTGACGGGCCATGAACTTAAATTGTCAAAGTTGTTAAAGGATGGTTCAGACGTTTGGCTTAATAACCCAATTGTTACGCGGGAAGCTTCTGGAACTTCTGGAATGACCGCTGCAATGAATGCTTCAGTAAATTTGTCAACATTTGATGGATGGGTTTGTGAATTTGCCGAAAAAGTTAATTCATTTGTAGTTCCTATAGCGGAAAGTGATGATGCTAACTTAAGAGATAAAACAGATATCAATAACTTATATGATTTATTAGAAAAAGAAATTTTACCCACTTATTATAATAAGCCTAAAGATTGGAATAAAGTTGTTGATAAAAGTATGACAGACGTAAATGTTTA
The DNA here is from genome assembly GCA_031414675.1 of Cytophagaceae bacterium. GTDB lineage: Bacteria > Bacteroidota > Bacteroidia > Cytophagales > Spirosomataceae > Leadbetterella. The sequence goes on along the minus strand of JANNWE010000530.1, from coordinate 693 downwards.
TTTTGGATCAGATAGAATGGCGGATGAATATTACACTAAACTTTATTCGCTTTAAAATAATGAATTATTTCGATAGGATACGGGCTTTGTGGCCCAATTCCTATTGACTTTTTAGAAAGTATCTCATAATCTTCTGTTTTAAATTCTGGGAAAAAAGTGTCTCCTTCGAAAATATCATGTACTATGGTAAGGTAAAGGTTGGTTGCCAAAGGTAAGGCTTCGGTAAAAAGTCTTTGCCCACCTAATACAAAAACTTCTTTTTCTGAATTATAGATATTTAATGCTTCTTTTAAAGTATTAGCACGCTCAAATCCATTTTCTAAGATTAAATTTTCGTTTGTACTAATCACAATATTACCTAGTTCAGACGATACCCTGTGTTTATCTTCATAACTTTTTCTTCCCATTATCATTTTTTTCCCTTTAGTAACTTTAAAAAGATTTTCCCAATCCGCAGGGATAGGCTTAGTCCATGGTAAAGACTTATTATATCCTATGGTTCTTTTTAAATCCATAGCTGCTATGATTGAAATTATTGCCATTATGATTCTTTGAAAAATTAAAGAACAAAATTAGCCTTGAAATGTGGATAATCTCCTAATTAAACTTAATGATTTTAAACATAGAATAAAATAATATATATTTGTATTTGTCACTGAAGAATTCTATGAAGTTTCTAAAAATAAGTCTAAT
>JANNWE010000529.1:0-1899 GCA_031414675.1 Cytophagaceae bacterium | reverse complement strand
AGATGAATTTGTTTTTGTATTTGTATTTGAAACAACAATAAGGGATATTGATTTTAAAATAGATTACAAAAGAGAAATCAAAGTAATCAAAACTGAAAATTCATTTTTGATATGTGATGTGAAAGAATATGAATAAGAAGGTAGCTTTAACATATACCGGAGTAGAAAAAAGTGTAATGGGATCAACAAAACACACGTAATCAACCTATTAGTGACTACACTACTCAGTTGAAAAACTGTAATTTGCGGATTTTAAATCCAAAGAATCAAACTTTTCTATCTGAAAGATATCTATGAAAACGTAAACGGTCAAAAAATACAGGAATTTTATGCGCTTAGAAATGGCCAAAATAAAAAAAATTCAAAAGTCGTTATTTTATTTATCAAACTATAATATCAAAATAAAATATACTAATTGCAAAATATGCCTTAATGTTTGTTATTTTGGTTCAAGAAACACCATTTGCTAATTCATAAAATGAAAATTGACTTTAATTTTTTACATGATAAATTCGGAAAAATATTTGAAGTGGGACTTCTTAAGGAACTCGCCGACTTTGGTACATATATGGACGTTGAAGAAGGTTTTGTATTAATGCGGCCTGGTGGATATATTCGTTCAGTTCCTATTATTTTGAGCGGTTCGGTCAAAATAGTGCGTTCCGACTCAGAAGGGAAAGAAGCATTACTGTATTATTTAGGTGAAAAAGATTCATGTGCCATGTCGCTTACATGTTGTCTAAATAGCCGGCAAAGCGAAATTACGGCGATAGCTGACTCACAAACACAGTTAATTTCTGTTCCTGTCAGTAAAATTGATGAGTGGATGACCAAGTATTCCTCTTGGAAAGAATTCGTTTTTATGACCTATCAAAAACGATTTGATGATTTATTGGCTGCCATAGATCAAATCGCTTTTTTCAAATTGGATGAGCGTTTAATTGCCTTATTAAAGAAAAAATCTAGGCAATGTGCTTGTACAGTATTCAATGTTACACATGAAGAACTCGGCAATGAACTTGCCACCTCCAGAGAAGTTGTATCTCGACTCTTAAAACAACTGGAACGACAAGGAAGAGTAAAGCTTTCTAGAAACAAAATTGAACTATTTGATATTGCCTTAAAATAAAATTCAAAAAAAACTTCAAAACAATTTGGAGCTTTGTAACAATTATCACTAAACCAGTATTTGCTACAGGATACTTTTGTGGTGTTAAATTATAAAACACTAAAATAAAAAATGAATTCAACTGAAATAATGGGCTTTGCTGCCGCTATCTTAATCGGTGTTAGTTTAGGTCTTATTGGCGGTGGTGGCAGTATTCTTACTTTACCTGTATTAGTTTATTTGCTTCATATTAATCCAGTTATCTCCACGGCTTACTCACTTTTTATCGTTGGCACAACCTCATTGGTTGGTTCGGCGAGTTTTATGAAAAAAAATTTAGTCAATTACCGTGCGGCACTCGTATTCGCAATTCCTTCATTTACAACTGTTTTTTTAACCAGAAAATATTTAGTTCCTGCCATTCCCGACCCTTTATTTACTATTTCGGATTTCGAGATTTCAAAAAATGTGGGTATTATGCTATTTTTTGCTCTCATTATGTTAGCGGCTTCTTATTCAATGATCAAAACCAAAAAAGATGAAAATGAAGAAGCCACAGGCGAATTGAAATTTAACTATCCGATGATTGCCCTAGAAGGTGGTTTAGTAGGAATATTGACAGGAATAGTTGGTGCTGGTGGAGGATTTTTGATTATTCCTGCACTCGTACTTTTTGCTCGTTTACCAATGAAAATGGCAGTAGGTACTTCGTTACTCATTATTGCCGCCAAATCACTTATCGGATTTTTGGGCGATTTATCAAATATCCAAGTGGATTGGGCTTTCTTATT
>JANNWE010000528.1:0-1957 GCA_031414675.1 Cytophagaceae bacterium | reverse complement strand
GCTGCTTTTTTTTAATAAAACCTTGTGTCAGGTGTTTTTCAAAACCCTTTGGAAAACTGGATTCTGACGGTACATTTCTAGACGAGTGGTAGGGAGTGATATAAAAGGTATTTTTAACATTTGGCTTAACTGTTTTTACTATTTCTAATTCGCAACCAGCTATTTTTTTAATATAAGATTGTAGTAAAATAGCTGCTTGTTCATCCGTTTCAGAAGAATGTGGAGATAAAGTTATAGAAAATTGTGGCATTCCATTTTTAACTAAAACAGCTGGATTTTGTCCAAAAACTGAAAAATAACCACATATTAAATAGAAAGAAAAAAGTGATTTTATTAAAGCTTTATTCATTTTATCGGATTCGTATTTAAAGTTTTATAAATGTATTCTTCAAAGTTATACATAAAAATAATTAATACACATTCTCTTGGGTGCTATTCAAAATTTCGTTGCTTGTTTTTTCATATTTAAATAACGAGTTCAAATTGCTCCTAATGGTATGCGATCCTAAGTTTACATATTATCACCGCCATTTCCAGTCCTCTTCGGAGAGTCCAACAGGCCTATCCCATTTCTCTCCAGATAAAAAGCTCGAAAGGAGATATCTTCGGCATACTTTCAGAAATGATTCTGCTTTTTTCTTAATTTTCAAATGCAAATCCCATTAATTTATCATGTAAATAAAAATAAAAGCTATCTTCGTAACAAAAAGATACTCATGAAAAAAATTCATTTACCAATTTTATTTTTTTTAATTTTATTTTCTATGTCATCTGCCGTCTTCAGTCAAAAAACCAATTATGATGAATCATTAGTTGGTAATTATACACTTCCTGAACCATTAGTTTTACTAAATGGCAAAAAAGTGATGAATACAAGTGTTTGGAAAAAGCAACGTAGACCCGAAATTTTAAATTTGTTCAAAGAGCATGTCTATGGTAAATTTCCTGAAACTAAACTAAGCCCAAGATTTGAAATTAGTAATGTGAATACTAAAGCATTGAATGGAAAAGCCACAAAAAAAGAAGTTACCCTATATTTTGGTGCTACAAATGATGCTCCCAAAATGCATGTATTGATTTATCTTCCAAACCAAGTAAGCCAACCTGTACCAGTTTTTTTAGGCCTTAATTTTTATGGCAATCATACGGTTCATCCAGATAAAACAATACGTATGACTGATAAATGGATGCTGAATAATAAAGAATATCATATTACCGAAAATAAAGCAACAGAGGAAAGCCGAGGATCTGAAAGTAAAAGATTGCCAATTGAAAACATTTTAAAAGAAGGGTATGGTGTGGCCACTGTTTTTTGCGGAGATCTTGAAGAAGATCATGAAGAAGGGTGGAAAACTGGAATAAGGACTTCCTTGCAAAAAGAATTAAACCTAAAACCCAATGAATGGTCTGGCATAGGAGCATGGGCTTGGGGTTTATCCAAAGCCATGGATTATATGGAAACCGATGTTCAAATTGATTCCAAAAAAGTGGCTGTTATAGGGCATTCCAGATTGGGAAAAGCCGCACTTTGGGCTGGAGCCAATGATACCCGTTTTGCAATGGTTATTTCTAATAATTCTGGGGAAGGTGGGGCTGCCTTGGCAAGAAGAAATTTTGGTGAAACGCTTGCTGATATATCGAAAAGATTTCCCTGGTGGTTTAACTCTGTTTATCCAAAATATGCAAAAAATCCTAATGAAATGCCCGTGGATCAACACATGTTATTGTCTTTAATAGCTCCGAGACCATTGTACGTAACAAGTGCGTCAGAAGATTTGTGGGCTGACCCTCGTGGAGAATTTCTAGGGCTAAAAAATGCTGAGCCAGTGTATGCATTATATAAAAAAACAGGAATAAAAGGCTCTGATAGTCCTATTTTAGAAAATCCAGTTGGAAAAGATATTAGATATCATATTAGAAATGGGAAACACGATATTTTATGGTATGATTGGAAAGA
>JANNWE010000527.1:0-2066 GCA_031414675.1 Cytophagaceae bacterium | reverse complement strand
GACGTTGCCGAAATTCAAGACGCCCATCAGCTTTTAGCACCCATGTTAGGTACAAAATGGGCTCCGATTTTATTTGCTGTGGCTTTAATTGCTGCCGGTCAAAGTTCCACAATTACAGGTACATTAGCAGGCCAAATTGTTATGGAGGGGTATTTAAATTTACGAATTCAGCCATGGGTTAGGCGAATTATTACTCGATTGATAGCTATAGTTCCTGCGGTAATTGTAATTTCTGTATTTGGAGAAAGCGTAACCGGTAAAATGCTAATATTAAGCCAGGTGATTTTAAGCTTACAGCTAGGTTTTGCCATTATTCCACTAATTCATTTTGTAAGTGATAAGCGAAAAATGAAAGGGTTTCAAATCAACAAAACTACACAAATCACCTCTTGGCTTGTAGCATTAATAATTGTTTCTTTAAATGCAAAATTGGTTTTTGATGAGATTAATGGATGGTTAGAAACCTCTAAAAATCCTATTTTACTTTGGTTTACTGTAGTTCCTTTGGCCCTTGGATTTTTGATATTGTTATTGTATATCGTTTTTAAACCTTTTATAACTAAAGCAAAGCATGAAATACAAAATCATTTACCTCACAATTTTGAATTAAATTTTTCAAAAGTTGAATCTTACAATAAGAAAAATATTGCCATTGCAGTTGACTTTTCAAATGCAGATCAAATTGCCATAAACAGTGCTTTTGAAATAGGAGGTAAAGAAGCAAACTATACCTTAATACATGTGGTAGAAACTGTTGGAGCAATGATATATGGTGGAAATATTGAAGATCATGAAACCACTTTAGACGAAAAACTATTGATAGAATATAAAGAGTTGTTAACCACAAAAGGATTTAAAGTAGCCACTCAATTAGGCTTTGGTAAGCCGGATAAAGCAATTCCTAAAATAATAAATGAAGGAAATTTCGATATTATGGTGATGGGGACACACGGGCATACCGGCTTCAAAGATATTTTGTTTGGAACTACCGTTGATAAATTAAGACATAAAATTTCGATACCCTTGTTTATTGTAAAAAACGCAATAAAAAAATGAAGCAACCTTACATTGGCGTTTTAAAATACTTTCGTCATTCTAAAAAACAAATAAGTAAGTAAAAATTATTACTGTAATCCGGTAAAAATAAAAAATTAATTTCCTTTGAATCACAAAATCGGAACGCCCTTTAGATTTGCATTTAAATTTTTGCTTTAAAATATTTGAGCAAATCTAAAGGCTGCTGCGGTTACTTTTTTCAATTGGACCAGCAAACCGAAAAAAATGTGGTACCAATAAATTCAATAAAGCTTAATCATTAATTAAAGTTTATAAATTTTAGGATTTCACTCTAAATCCTTTGAACCTACAAATAAATACCTGTAAACTAAATAATTAATATTTATAAGACCCAAAAAACCTTAAAATCGGAAGATAAAAAAATAAAAAATTGATTTAGAAATTCCAATGCAATTCCTTCTGTAACATTAGTTTTTACAAAATTTTAAGAAGAAAATCTGCTTTTTTTGCTCTTTAATTGGTGGTTTGAAGGATTTTGTTGAATTTAGGATTTTACTAATTAGCGTAGCAAGAGAAACGATTTAAATTTTATAAATATGAAAAGACGTTTGTTACTTAAATCCTTGTCTACTTCGGTTGGAGCTTTGTTGGCAATGCCCGCATGGGCAAAACATTGGAACCTGCAATCTATTGAAAGCCAAACTTCTTTTCTTTCTGCCAACCAGGCTGATGTATTATCAGAAATTGTCACTACCATTATTCCAGAAGGAGCAATACCAGGGGCAAAATCTTTGGGGGTTCCTATTTTTATAGAAAAAATGATAGGTGATTGTTACGAAAAAAATGCACAAGAGGATTTTAAAAAGGGATTGGAAAATATCAATGTAGTTTCAAATGGCACTTATAGTCAATTATTTGCAAATTTATTTGCACCTCAGAAAGAAGAACTGTTAAAAAATATGGCAGTTTTAACAGATACTAAACAAAAGGAATTTTATGGTTTAATTAAAAATTTAACCATTCAAGGGTATTTATCTTCTGAGTACGTA
>JANNWE010000526.1:0-2081 GCA_031414675.1 Cytophagaceae bacterium | reverse complement strand
GGCACGGAAGGATTTATTAATTCTGGGGTACAGTTTCGGAGCAAAAGATTAAGTAACCCCGCTTTTGAAATGATAGGTTATCAAGCAGATTGGGGCAGTAATTATTGGGCAAGTTTGTATGATGAATCTAGAAGAAACAAGACGATAGCTAAGTCCGATTCCGCTCAAGTATTGAAATGGCTAAAAATTAATGATTGGAATGATTACGAAGTAAAAGCCGAAAAAAACCGCATTAGATTATATTTAAATGGTAAACAAACCGTAGATTATACAGAACTTAATGAAACAATTCCTCAATCAGGGTTAATTGGCCTTCAAATACATGGAGGAGGAAAAGCCCAAGTTGCATTTAAAGATGTATTTATTGTTGAGTTGTAATAGGTTTGAGTAGAAAGTTATTGCTGTTAATATTTAAAAAAAGCTAAATTTTCATGTTTTTTTTTGTTTAAAAACGATGAATAAGTTAGTCTTTAAAATTGAATATATCATGATTTGCCTATATGATAAACCTCTAAAGCACTTTCAATAATTAAAAAAATGATTCAATTAAGAGTAATAATTGCGTTTTTTGGTCTTCTAAGTATCTTTTTTATTAGAAAAGATAATTCAACTATTCAAAAAACATTCTTAGTTCAAGATACCACCAAAATTGATAAAGAATATTTTTTAGAGGCTACCATGTTGGGTTATTTTGCCAATGACGGCACTCGAAATCCTGTTCTTCAAGCTAATAAGGGAATGAAAGTACGAATCACAATAACTAATGGAGAAGTGATGACACATGACATTTCTATGGAAAAAAGTGGCATAAAAAGTAAGACTATTTTTGAGAAAGGCTCAAGTACAAGTATAACATTCATAGCCCAAAACAGCGACACTTATTTCTGTACCGTTCCTGGTCACAAAGCAGCTGGGATGCTTGGCAAATTCGAAATAGTCGAAGGGTCGCTTTCCCCAAAGAAAGTTATTGGTAAAATCCCCATGAAAAACGGTAAGCCGCTAAATCTAAATTTTGAATTGGGGAACCTTCAAGATTGGTCTGCTACCGGTGATGCTTTTAATGACCCAATACTAAACGAAGAGCCTTCCCTACTCCATGAAAAAGGAATGAAAATCGGATTTGAAGGTAAATATTTTTTAAGTAGTGGAGGAAATTTGAAATACAAGCAAACTGGAATGCTAAAATCTACTTCTTTCAAAGTTACTTATCCTTATGCAAGTTTTTTGGTATCAGGAGGTGCATTATTTGACACTAGAGTAGAATTGGTATTGGCGGCAACTAACAAAGTAATTTTCCAGTCCACAGGTCAAGGAAGGGCTACTTTGCAACCTGTGGTGGTTAATTTAAAACCTTATTTGAATAAAAATATATTTATTAGAATCATAGATAAGGAGACGGGGATTTCTCAGATACCTTATATAGCTAATGACAAATGGGCACATATCAATTTTGATAATTTTCTTTTTTATTCCAGCCGCCCCGAGTTTCCCAATGAATTATTTAAGAAAGATATTATTGTTTTACCCCCTTTAGATCCAGTTTTAAATGCCGGTCTTTCGGGATCTGAAGCGGCAAAAGCCATGAGTTTACCTAAGGGATTTAAAATTCAATTGGCGGCCAGTGAACCAGATATAGTTCGCCCAATTAGTTTCACTTTAGATGCCCGCGGACGGCTTTGGGTGGTAGAAGGCCACACTTACCCTATTCCTGCACCTGAAGGACAGGGCCGAGATCGAATTTTGATATTTGAAGATACAAATGGGGATGGCACGCTTGACAGCCGAAAGGTTTTCTTTGAAAACCTAAATTTAGTAAGTGGAATAGAAATAGGAATGGGAGGTGTTTGGCTGGGAGCGGCACCCTATTTATTGTTTATTCCTACAGACTTTGAAAATGATTTGCCATTAGGTCCTCCTCAAAAATTGCTAGATGGCTGGGGTACACAAGATACCCATGAAGTATTGAATAACCTTCGTTGGGGACCCGATGGATGGCTTTATGGAGTTCATGGAGTATTTACACATTCCAATGTGGGCAAGCCGGGAAGTCTGGATTCCGAACGCACCAAAATAAATGCAGG
>JANNWE010000525.1:0-14986 GCA_031414675.1 Cytophagaceae bacterium | reverse complement strand
GGATCTTCAAAAAATAGGTACCATACATTATAGGCACCCATACTTACTTTTGGGTATTTGCCCATAGATGATTTTACTACTTTCAAAAGAATTAAGAGATCTCCTGAAAAAATAAAGGGCAATAAAATTAGAATTTGGAGAATAAAAACGGGAGTAAGCCAGATAATTATATTTTTGAAAGATAAATTTTTCCAGATTTCAGGGAAAATTAATAGACCAATTAAGGGTAAAAATATAATAGCTTGTAGTTTAAAATTTAATGCCAAAACTATAAAAAAGACACATAAACTTATATTCTTTTTTAAACCATAAAGTATGGAAATAAACACCATGCAAGTATAAATGCCATCAACTTGTCCATAAATTACATTATTATAGAAATATGCTATATTTAAAAGTATAAATAAAGTTGCTAGGAAGGCGGATTCTTTAGTTTTATATTTAGTTTTGACAAAACTGTAAACTAAATATGCACTAAAAACATCAAAAAGTAGCGTAACATATTTCAATGAATTAATATTTGCAATAATATTTTCTGTGCTTCCCTGAGTTTTTCCATAGAGAAACAAAATATATTGGAAGATTGGCAGATAATCTATTCCAAATTTATAGATATTTTGAAGTCCATTTGCGAAGATATAGTTTGACCATGAAGTGAAGCATATAATGTCAAATCCACCTGGACCATTGTTGGGCATAAATGCAACAAATACCAATAAAATCAACAAATATGCCCCTATGATTTTTTTATCTTCTTTTATATTCGAAATTAATTTTTTCATTAAGAAATCGCTTAATTTTTAGTTTTGACTTATGCCCTTAACTATCTTTTATTTTAATTCTTTAGTTTTTTTCTTTATTTATTTGAGATTTGTTTTATTCTCCTACAATATTATTGGCTTACTATTTGAAATCAAAGTTTTTTTTATTTGATTTTTTTCAATTCCCAATAAAAAATAGAAAGAGTCAATTTGAATTTGACTCTTTCCATTATCTATTGCTTTATTGATATTTAGGATTATCGAATCTGATCTTATAATTCTATTTTATTCATGCGTGGTACTAATAGGTGCATGATTAACCAAGCCAATAAATATGCTCCACCACAAATTGCAAACATGATGTAGTAAGCGGTTTCTATCTGACCAATGCTACGGTAATACACGAACATATTTTTTTGTACCGCCCAAGTAAGTAATATTCCTCCTAGTCCACCTGCCATTCCTCCGATGCCCGTTACAGAACCTGTTGCTTTTTTGGGGAACATATCAGAAACTGTAGTAAATATATTTGCACTCCAGGCTTGATGAGCTGCCGCTGCTATTCCTATTACTAAAACTGCTAACCACATATTTATCTTTCCAGCAGCTTGCGATAATATAACAGGTAAAACAAAGAAAGCAAAAATAAGCATAGACGTTTTTCTAGCTTTAAAAGCTGGCATGTTTCTATTTATTAATGCCATAGGTAAATATCCTCCACCCACGCTCCCAATTGTTGAAATAATATAAACAACGGCGACTGGTATTGAAATTTCAATTAATGTCAATTTATATTCACTTTGAAGAAAATCAGGTAACCAAAAAAGATAAAACCACCATACTGGGTCAGTTAAGAATTTTCCTATTGCAAACGCCCAAGTTTGTCTAAAGCCTAATAATTTTATCCATGGAACTTTCTCTTCTTTTATTTTTTCATCTATTTGTTGATCTTCCACATCGGAATGAATATAATCAAATTCTTCTTTACTTAATTTTTTTGAATCTGCTGGAGAAGTATAATACATTTGCCAAAGAATTAACCAAATAAAACCAATTAGCCCCGTTAAAATAAATGCCCATTGCCAACCCCAATACAGTGCAATTAATGGAACTGTCAATGGAGCTACTATAGCCCCAATGTTTGTGCCTGAGTTAAATATTCCGGTCGCTAAAGCTCTCTCTTTTTTTGGGAACCACTCGGCAGTCGATTTTATTGCAGCAGGGAAATTTCCAGCTTCAGTAATGCCTAAAGCTGCTCTCGCTATCATAAAACCAAAAGCTGAGTTGGCAAATGCATGACCAATCGCGGCTAAACTCCATAGGCCAGTAGCCATAGCATACCCTTTCTTTGTTCCTAGTTTATCTACCACTCTTCCAGCTATTATCATTCCGAAAGAATAGAATAACTTAAAGGCTATTTCAATGTTTGCATAATCTCCGTCATCCCATTTGAGCTCAGTAGAAAGTACAGATTTCAATAAACTTATTACTTGTCTATCAAGATAATTTACTGTTGTTGCAAAAAATACGAGTGCACAAATAGTCCAGCGATAATTTCCAATTTTTTTGTTCATAAGGTTGATTGTTAAGGTTAAATGAAGGCAAAAAGGCTCTTCACTTTATTTTTGAATTCTTCTAAATTTCCAAAATCTTTAAAAAGTTGTGATCCCAAGCCGACGGCATTTGCACCAGCCCCAAACCATTCTTTTAAACTTTGTTCCGTAGGCTCTACCCCGCCAGTTACCATAATTTTTAAGTTTGGCATGGGGCCTCTTAATGCTTTTATGTAAGCTGAACCTAGGATATTTCCTGGGAAAATCTTAACCATTTCTGCTCCCCAAGCCTGAGCTTGATATATTTCAGTGGGAGTCATAACTCCCGGAATCCATGCAATATCATAATTTTTACAAACTTCTGCAACTTCTTGGGTGGTCCCTGGCTGTACAATAAAGTCAGCTCCCAACTTTATAAATCTTTCGGCTGTATTTTTATCCACTATTGTTCCAATTCCAAGTATCATTTCTGAGCAATTTTCTTTTACAAAAGGAACCAATTGTTTGAATACTTCCATGGCTTTTTCCCCTCGGTTTGTAAATTCAAAAACCCTTATTCCTCCTTCATAGCAAGCTGAAATTACTTTTTTTGTTTGTTCTATATCAGCATTAAAATAAACGGGCACCAGTGGTTTTGCCAAAACTAAATTCAATATTTCTATTTTGTTCATACTTTTAATTCATTTTCAAGAAGTATTTCTTTTACATCTTCAATGGTTTGGTTTGTAAAATCTCCAACTTCATTTAATTTCCCAATAGCGGCAGCGGCTGCAAAATCAATTATATCTTGGGAAGAAGATTTATTGAAAAAGCCGTATAAAAGCCCTCCCATAAAACAATCTCCACTTCCAACCTTGTCTATTACCGTTTCTTTTTGAAACTCTGGCGAGACATATAGTTGGTTATCTTGATACAATGTAGTGAAATAACTTATTCCATTTTGTTTAAAATCGAATCTAAATGTATTAGCCACATATTTACAAGATTCAAATTTTTGAATAATTTCTTCAGATGTTCTCTTAGCTTGTTGTATGTAGCCGTGACTATCTGCATTGTTTTTTTCAATTTCAGAGTCAATAGAAATGCCTAAAAGTTTATTGGCTGCCCAAAGATTTCCCATTATTAAGTCACAATATGAAGCTAATTCAGGCATTATATCCAAAGGGTCTTTCCCATACTTCCAAAGTTTTGCTCTATAATTTAAATCTATTGAAATCTTAACCTTTTTAGACTTTGCAACTTTTAATGCTTCTAAGCATACATTTGCTATCGTTTCATTTAAAGCTGGACTTATTGCACTAAAATGAAACCACTCTACGTCTTCAAACAAAACATCCCAGTCTATTTGTCCGATTTTTAAATCTGAAAAAGAAGAATTTGCTCTGTCATAAATAACGCCTTCATTTTTTAAATCGGCACCTTGAGGCAAATAGTAAAGCCCGATTCTTTCTCCAGTCCACTGCATTGGAGCAACATCTATATTTTTTTCAATTAGGTAGTTTTTTATTTCTAAAGCTAAAGCATTGTTTGGCATTGCCGAACAATATGCCACCGGTACATGCCATCTTGATAATGCAGCAGCAACATTTAATTCAGCCCCTCCGATGAATGTTGGAATAGAATTGTTTTTAATCCATTTTCCTCCAAATTCTGGAGATAGTCTCATAAGAATTTCCCCAAAGGTGAGGATTTTTTTCATTTGTTTTTGTTATTTAAAAACCAAAATAATTTTTGGCATTCGTATAGCAAATATCTTGAATGGTTGTTCCAATATAAGCTATATCATTCGGTAATTCACCATTTTCAATATCATTACCATAAATATTGCATAAAATTCTTCTGAAATATTCATGTCGAGGAAAAGAAAGAAAGCTTCTTGAATCAGTTAACATTCCTACAAACCTACTTATTAAGCCCATTTGAGAAAGCGTATTTATTTGTTTTTCCATGCCATCTTTTTGGTCTAAAAACCACCATCCAGAACCCCATTGAATTTTTCCAGCCACTGAACCATCATTAAAATTACCAATCATTGTCGCCATCAATTCATTGTCTGCTGGATTAAGATTATAAATGATAGTTTTTGTCAGTTGATTAAACTCATCTAATTTTCCTAGGAATTTTGACATAGCTTTTGCTTGAGACCAGTCTCCAATACTATCCCAGCCTGTATCTGCACCAAGCAATCGCATGGCTCTCCTATTGTTATTTCTTAAAGCTCCAATATGGAACTGTTGAATCCAGTTTAATTCTGAATACATTACCCCTAAAAAATGAAGAACTGCTGATTTGAAAATGGTGGCTTCTTGGAGAGTTATTTTTTGACCTGATAAAGTTTTCTTTAAAATTGCATCAGCTTGCTCTTCGGTGAAGTCTTCGGCGTAGATTTGCTCTAAGCCATGATCTGCAATTTTACCACCTTGTTCGGCAAAGAAGTCCGCTCTTTTACGTAATGCTTTTTGTAAACTTAGGTAGTCATTTATTTCAAAATTTACTATTTCGCTAAGTTTGGAAATATAGGTAGAGAAATTTGGGTTATCGATTAAAATGAATTTATCAGGCCGAAAAGCAGGAAGCATTTTTACTTCTGAACCTTCTGGTTTATTGACTAATTCCCTATTGTATGCTATGTGATGTTCTAATGTATCGAGTGGATCATCGGTTGTACAAACGGTTTTTACATCCATCATTTTTAATAGATTTCTAACCGAATGTGTGGAAGAACCTAGTTTTTCAGAGCATTCTTCATAGATTTTTTTAGCGGTTTTTTCATTTAATAGTTCATGAACTCCAAAATATCTTTGTAATTCTAAATGGGACCAATGATATAGAGGGTTTCGCATTGTAAAAGGAACAGTCTCTGCCCATTTTTCAAATTTTTCAAAATCTGATTTTTCTCCAGTACAATAGCCTTCATCTATGCCGTTTGCCCTCATTGCCCTCCATTTATAATGATCGCCTGCAAGCCAAGCATGGGTAAGATTATTAAAGTTTATATCATTGAGAATCTGATCTGGGGGTAAATGGTTATGATAATCGATTATTGGCATTTTTGATGCATAATCGTGATATAAAATTTGTGCTGTTTTAGTTTGTAATAAAAAATCCGAATCTAAAAATGCTTTGACCATATTTTTATAAATAATTATCTATTGCTATTTGTTTAATTTCAATTTATAAACTTACTCCTCTTTTCCAAGCAATAAAATCGTCTTGGCCATTTGATATTGATTTTACTTCTTGTTTACCACTTGCGGCGGCTATCACAAAATCTAATATTCTTTTTCCTGTTTCTGGTATTGTTTCTTTTCCTTCTGTTATAAATCCGGTATTTATGTCAATGATATCGGCCATTTTTTCGGCCAATCTTGTATTGCTTGCTATTTTAATTACTGGAACAATTGGATTTCCAGTTGGAGTGCCTAATCCTGTGGTGAAAAGTACAATTGTTGCTCCAGAGCCTACTTCTGCTGTAGTTGATTCCACATCGTTGCCAGGAGTACATAACAGATTTAAGCCTTTTTTTACAACTTTTTCTGGATAATCCAAGACATCGGTAACTGGAGAAGTGCCTCCTTTCTTTGCTGCACCAGCTGATTTTATGGCATCAGTAATTAATCCATCTTTAATATTTCCTGGTGAGGGATTCATGTCAAAGCCGGAACCCGCTTCAATTGCTTTTGAATTATATCTTCGCATTAAATGGATGAATTTTTCCGCTTTTTCAACATCAACACAACGATCGCTTAATTCTTGTTCCACTCCACAAAGCTCAGGAAATTCTGATAAAATAACTGTGCCACCTAAAGCAACTAACATGTCCGAGGTATATCCAATTGCAGGGTTTGCTGAAATTCCAGAAAACCCATCTGACCCACCACATTCTAAGCCAATTATCAATTTACTTAATGGAGCAGGCTTTCTTACAAATGTGTTTGCTAACATTAAACCTCCAAATGTTTGTTTAATGGCTTGTTTAATTAATGCTTCCTCCGTACCGATTTGTTGTTGTTCTAAGAAGAATACGGGTTTGTCGTGCAAGCCTCCTCTTTTTTCTATTTCCTCAAGTAACATTTCATATTGGGCATTTTGGCATCCTAAGCTTAGAACTGTTGCTCCTGCCACATTTGGATGGGTGATATAGCCTGCCAAAAGTCCACACAATGCTTGTGCATCTTGACGCGTGCCTCCACAGCCCATATCATGATTTAGAAATTTAACGCCATCTACATTTTGGAATAACTGTGTTTGATTTTCTGTATCCGAAATTTCAAAATCGGAGTTTAAAAGTTCTTCTATTGTTTTGCCAGCTTTATACAATTCAATTAATTTTAGGGTTTGGGATTTGTATTTTTGTTTAATTCCATAACCCAACTCATCAATCAATGCCGACTTCATGATATCTAGATTTCGATTTTCACAAAATACCATTGGTAGTACAATCCAATAGTTTGCTGTTCCTACGGAACTATCTTTT
This sequence comes from Cytophagaceae bacterium, assembly GCA_031414675.1. Lineage (GTDB taxonomy): Bacteria > Bacteroidota > Bacteroidia > Cytophagales > Spirosomataceae > Leadbetterella. The sequence continues at coordinate 8,195 of JANNWE010000525.1, read as the reverse complement.
CTATGATAACCCATAAACGATTGGTTTTCATATTCTTTGACATCTGGAATTTGCCAATCAAGATTTCTTTGGCCAAGATTATATTCGCTCGAGGCATGTTTTACATTAAATGTTGTTATCCATTCTCCTTTTGCGATTGGACTTTGTGCTTTTCCAACTAAGACACCATACATTATTATTTCATCACCAGATGAAAACTCTTTTTCGGCGAATTTGTGTTTTGCCGCAATGTCTTTTTGAATAACAAATAGCTCATTTTCGTACCAAACCTCTTCATTTTTCTTTAAGTCTATTAAGGCAACAATAACATTATCAGCAGGGTGTACTTTTAAAACTTTATAATTCATTCTTTAGGTATTTCATCTTTATTCTTGATAAAACAAAAATGTATTTCTTTTATCAAAATTATCCTCAAATCTAAGCAGATATAGTTTATTAAAATTCTAACTTAATTTTAAATTCTAATACTTTTTTGTCCAAATAGTTAAAATTATTGGAAAATACTTTAATTAACTTCGTTTCTATTTTAATAAATATTCTTAATTTTCAAAAAACAATTTTTTTAAAAGAAATAATTTTAGATTCTAACTGCTTGTCTTCCTAGTAACTTCCAACCAGATTTTTCTTGCTGAAACACAAGCATTACTTTAATTCTTAAATTACTTATTGGTTTATCTCCATCTTTGGTTTCAGCATCAAGTGTGTGTCTTACTATTGCGGTTTTGCCTGTAATAAAAGTTTTTAGATCAGAAAATTCAATTTTAATAAAGTCAGAATTTCCACTTACATAAGCTTCAATAAATTCAGTTTTGTTTTCTATTTTTCCGTTGGAGTGGCCATATGTTAGATTTGAATGACATAATTGGTCCAGTTCTTTTCTAACTGGATCTAGAAGCAATAATTTAAATTTATCTACAGTTTTTAAAAGACTTTCCTCGTTTTGGTTTTGCGCTATAGAAAATTGATTAAATGATAGAATTAATAGGAATATGAAAGGTAGATTTTTCATTTGGCTGAATTTTTAATTATATTTTTTGAGTTTAAACATAACGGTTTTAATTTGAAAATAGAAAACAATTTGTTTATTTCTTTCTTCTAAAGTCAATTCTAAACAAAAAAAACCGCAAGCCATTAGCCTACGGTTTATAAATTTAATTTTCTAAACCCTAATTTTTATTAATTACGCTGCCTCCTGAAATATCGGTTTTTAGGTCTTTAATATCACTAATTTCAATTTGACTAGCTCCACCTGCGTCTATTATTGCTTTATCTGCTTTTAAGTCTTTTCCTTTAAATTGGCTTGCACCAGTCAACTCAAGATTTAAATTTTTAGTTTCTCCTTTAATTAGCAATTTGGATGCCCCAGCAGCATCTACGCTTATTTCATTTGCCTGAGCTTCTACTCCTACTTTTGATGCCCCAGAAAGCGATAAGTTTAATTTGTCAAACTTTTCAAAACCATATATTTTTACGATTGCAGCACCAGAAATTTCTAAGTCGGATAAATTTGGAGTGGTAATAATTAGGTTGATTTTAGAGTGTCTATTTTTGAATGTATCATCAAAACCTATTTCTAACGTATTCATCTTTACTCTTGCCTCAAGATCATCAATATCTTTTTTATCATCGCAAAATGCCTCCACTTTGGGCTCTTTTCCATATTTGATTATGGCTATAAAACTACTTCCTAATTCCACATTTTTGAAAGATTCCACTCGGAATGATCTGTTATTTGCACCTACATTTTCAAATTCTTCTTCATCAAAAAAATCGCCATTATCGTGGTTGTCTCTAAGTGCATCTTTCTCTTCCTCCGTTAATTTTGGACAATCTGCACATACTATTTCGTCGTTGTTGTCCAGCATAAAGGTGTATTTCTCAATATCATCAGTATCAATTCCAAACTCAGAATGTGTTTTCCATGATTGGCTCCAAAGTCTTCTTGCAAATTGACTAGACATTTTAAACTTTTTACCTTTAGGTATTTTCAAAGTGGCATCAACATGTTGGCCTCTCAATATTTTTTCTCCTTTTAATTTTAATTCTTCTGCGAAAAATAAAGTGGAGTCGTTTTGAATGACTTCGAACTTTATGTTTTTAGCATTTTCAGCTGCAATTTTTTGGGTTCTTCCTTTTGCAGAATATTTTCTTTCTAATAGTAAATTATTGTTTTCGGATGCCTCTATAATTACATTAGCATCAAAGAAATCTTCATCATCATATTCCTCGTCTATTACATCTAAAAATAAGGTATTTTGGGGCAATGAAAGGGTAGTTTCTTCAGTAATACGGTGTTTACTTGAAAAATTCATGGCATATTTAGACCCTATTGTGCTAAGTCCTACTAAACCAGCAAACCAAAGTGTAAGCGTGGTTAACCAAAAATTGCGATTGCCGTGTATTTGTCTTGTTAGTAGTGATAAGCCTAAAATAAAAATTGAAATAGCTGGGATAAATGCCACTAAGAAAGCAAAGAAACCACCAATAGTTGGGAAATCTCTTGTAAACATTCCAAGGAGTTTTTCTCCATGCACCCAAGATGAATCAGAAACTAGACCAAAAAATGCACCTGTAGCCACTAATGTTGCAAAAGATAGACAAGCTCCAATTATAAGCAGTAATAAACCTGCAAATATTTTTACTAATGAACCCAAAGGTGAAATTAATTTTCCTAAGCCTTTTAAAATTATTCCGATTATTCTAAACGGAAATAATAAAAGCTTTGCAATTGTACTTTCCGTTTTTTGGGGAGAATTCAAATTATTGCTTTTTATGGATGTCTCAATATTTTCTAAAGTTACTGGTTTGCCCACTAATTCCATTTTTTGTGTTAGACTTGTGGCATTAGGTGCAATGATCCAGAATATTATGTAGATTAATACGCCAATAAAAAAGAATCCTGTTACAACAAATAATACCCTAATAACTACTAAGTCAATTCCTAAATAGGAGGAAAGTCCAGTGGCAACTCCTCCTAAAACCTTATTTTCAGGATTTCTGTAGAATTTCTTAACTTTTTCATTTTCAAGCAAATCGTTGTTTTCTGGAAATGCAATCCAGCATATTAGATATGCCAAAAAGAAAAATCCACCGCCACCACCATCAATAAGTCCAAAGGCTAAAATGATAAATAAAATCCTTAGCCACACTACATCGATTTCAAATTTATAAGCTAAGCCAGATAAAACTCCACCTAAAGCACGACGTTTCCCATCTCTGAAAAACTTGGTGTTAGGCATGTTTATATTTTCTTTTTTTGATTCCGTTTTGCTAGTATTTTCTTTGGAAAAATCTTCCTCTTCTTCAATTGCTTCGAAGTCAGATACACTTCCCATCGATTGGATTATTCTGTTTACATCATCAATAGCAATAATTCCTGAATTATCGGTTTTAGCAAAAAACTTTTCAGCAATTCTGGCTTCAATATCTGATGTTATTTCTTCACAGCTTTCGTAGGTTGAAAAATATTTTTTTATAGATGCTAAATATTGATTCAATTTTTCGAATGCATCTTCTTCGATAGTGAAACTAAGTCCACCTATGTTTATTTGTAATGTCTTTTTCATTTTAATAGCTTTATTATTTGTTTGTTTTGGCAATAATAGCGTTTACAGAATCAGAAAGTTCCACCCATGTATTTACAAGTCCATCTGTAAAATTCTTTCCTTTTTCGGTAAGAATATAATATTTTCTTGGTGGACCGGAAGTAGATTCTTTCCATTGGTAATCAAGAAGTTCAGCGTTTTTTAGACGAGTTAATAAGGGATAAAGGGTGCCTTCAACAACCATTATTTTGGCTTCTAAGAGTTCATCCAGGATTTCTGAGGCGTATACTTCTCCTCTAGAAATAATCTGTAAAATGCAATACTCCAAGATGCCCTTTCGCATTTGTACCTGTGCATTTTCTAAGTTCATATTTTTGTTATTTTATTCATTATTGAAATTTTTAAGAATAGCTTTTTCATAATTATGACACAAATATAGTGTAAGGTACTTTGTAATGCAAGATACTATGCAAATATTTTTTTTGAATTATTATGAAAGGTTCACTAGGTTTGCTGAGTGGTAAATTATTAATTTGGAGAATGGATAGGTTTTTTTCGTATTTAAAAGTCGCAGCAGCTTCTACAATAAAATTTTTTGGAGGACCAATTCTAGGAAAGATAGAGAACTTATCTTGGTGGGAGACAGCAATTAGTTCCACTTTTGGTTTAATGTTTACTGTAATTATAGTTATTTATGCTGGGGAGTATTTGCAGAGGTTTATACGTTATGTGAGGAAGTATCTTGGTAAGGATGATAGGCCGAAGAAAATTTTTTCAAGAACAACACGAACTGGCATTAAAGTAAAAAATAAACTTGGTCTTTGGGGTATCGCATTTCTAACGCCATTAATTTTTACGCCAATAGTTGGAAGTTTCTTATCGTTAGCTTTTAGATTTCCTAAATTTCAGATTTTAATCAAGATGTTTATTTGTGGTTTGTTTTGGGGAGCAATTCAAGCCGAAGTTGTAATTTTATTTGGCGATATGTTTCCTATTATCCAAAGTTTCTATCATAAAGTTGCGGACTATATTTACAATGCTTTGTTTTGATTTATTCGGATTTTGTAAAATAATAGTTAAGTAAATCGCAATTTGGTAGCTTTTAAATAAATGTTTTTTGTATATAAAGGTTTGTTTGAGGAAGGAAATTCTACGTTTTTTTTATCATTAGAAATGTTATTCTTTTACTGTCAAACGGCTAAATAAAATCTTATTAGTACAATTACCTAAATATTAAGCCCTTATTGGGCTTTTGATTTGAAGGGGGTATTTTTAGTTACCAATATTAATCCGTTCGGATTTTCCCATACGGGATTATTGATTATCAGTAACTTAATATCTAAAAGTTTTTTTTCTTAATTTAATCGGATGACAGTATTATTCTTTCAAAACATATCCCATACCTATTTGAGTATGTAGGAGTTTTTTGTCAAAATCTTTATCTATTTTTTTTCTCAGAAAATTTATATATACTTCTATAACATTTGTGCCTGTATCAAAAGTTACGTCCCAAATTTTTTCTGCTAATTCTACTTTAGAAACTACCCTGCCTTTGTTTCTTAAAAAGAAATCTAATAAATGAAACTCTTTGGCTGTTAAACTAATTTCGCATCCGGCTCTCACCACTCTTTTAGTATCTAAATTCATTTCTAAATCTGCAATTCTTAATACATTGGCTGAAGAAATTGCTTGCCCGGCCCTTCTGGTTAAGGCCCTAATTCTTGCCATTAATTCGTTAAATTCAAAAGGCTTTGTGAGATAGTCGTCTGCTCCGGCATCGAGTCCAGTTATTTTATCTTCCGTAGTACTAAGGGCAGTTAGTAGTAATATAGGCGTTGAATTTCCTTTTTCTCTGATCTGTCGGCAAAGGTTTAATCCGTTAATTTCGGGTAAAATTAAATCTGTAATAATTAAATTGTAATGATTTCTGTTTATTAAAGTGAGACCCATTAGTCCGTCGTAAGCTATATCTACTTCAAAGTGATGGTTTTCTAAACCTTCTTTAATAAGATTTAGGGTTTTAACTTCATCTTCAATTACTAAAATCTTCATTTGTTTTGTAATTTTCAGTAAGCAATTTCTAAAAAAAAGCGTTGTTTCTACTTTTTTCCAAGATTAATCTTAGGAAAAACTGTTAATCTAATAATATCTCTTCGGAAATAGGTATCAAATTGTCGCCTTTGTTGATACCACCTCAAATAGCCTATTTCTGCAGAAAGTTTTTTAGATAAGTTATATTCATAGGCTAAATATAAGCGGTTTTGATCAAAGAAATTCACATTTTTTCCAGAGTTTATCATCAATTCGTTAGAGGCCTTTAAAATGCCATTTTGTTTTTTCCCTATTTGGTAAAGATATTGTAACCTTAATCTATACCTCATATTGAAATCAAAGCCTTGCAAAAGCTCTAATCCATTGTTTTTTTTAATAAATCGTTGATCTATTCTTAATCTTGAAGAAAAAGTGAGTCGTTTATTGATTTCTTGAGAGCCGTTTATTTCTTGAAATGGCCTAATTTCTGGTATTAAAAGTTTTGGTTCCGCATCAGGAAATTGAGGATTTTGCCAAGAGAAAGTTTGACCTACAGCTACATCTAAATTTTGCTTAATTCTATAATGCAAATGAGAATGTTGAATAGTATGGTGATAGGCATTGCTTTCAAAAAACCGTCTATGGTCCAATTCTGTTATTAAGAAAAGTTTTTTATTTAGATTAGCTTGCACCATAAATCTAGTCCAATACAAATCTTGACGAATAATGTTTTTTTGAGCAAAAAGTTCTTTTGTATGTAATAAGAACACTAGGAATAGTAAATAAAGATATAACCTTTTGATAAGTATAAAATTTAGAATAATTCAAGAGAACAAAAAGCAAATTTAAATATTCTAAACTGTTTATTCATTCTATTTTCTCCATAAAATAAAACTCTTTAATCATATATATATTAAATAGTTTGAATTAGTTATATTTAAACCAATTTACTTTGAAAAAAAATTACAAAACAATTTGACAATTATGAAAAAAGCACTGGTATTTTTATTGGTACTTAGCTTTTCGGTAAAAGCTCAAGATACAAAGGAGAAGAAAAAGACAGAAGAAGATCCTTTAAAAAAAGTAGAGGCCGAATTTAATAAAGCTTTTGATGGCTTGTTTAAGACGAAAAAGAAAGAAACCACAGACGCTAAGCCGGACCAGCAAAAACCCAAAAGCGATTCAAAAGAAGTAAGTAATTCCACAGATACTTTTGGCGGTTTCAGTTTTGGAGGAAAACCAAAAGAATCGTATAGTTTTGGGTCCTCTATGACTATGAAAATGACGCAAAAGAATCCAAAAGACAAGCAAAGTTTTACCATGAGAAATAAATATATGTTTGCTGATGATATGAGTGCTATGGCAATAAAATTTATAGAATCTGATAATCCTGATATGGCCAAGGCATCTTCTGCTATGGACGCAATGGTAATGGATTTTGAACAAAAAAAGATGTTTACTTTTATGAATAATGAGGGTAAAAAGACGTTGATGGCCATAGGTTTTAAAGCAGACGAAATGGAAAAATATGTGGAAAAAGAAAATCAGAATATTAAAATTACAAAAACAGCACAAACAAAAACTATCGCAGGGTACAGGTGTGATGGATATCTTTTAGAAAACGGCAAAGAAAAAGAGAATATGTTGATGTGGATTAGCCAAAATAGGGTAGGAGAAATGGCGAAAATGGCTAGAAATATGTCTAAAGGGGTTTCATCAATGAATGGAAAATCAAATTCAAAAAATTATATGGCGTACAATGCTCACCCAGAACTAATAAAAATAGCAGAACAGGGTAGGATGGTTCTGGGGTTCTCTGCAAAAGGGGAAAAAGGGGAAGAAACAGATATGGAGTTTGAAGAAATAAAGCCGAACGATAAATTTGTATTTGGTACATCTGAATATAAGTCTATGTTTTGATGTTAAAGAATTGCTATTTTTGGTTGGAAATAATTCTAGTACTTTTTACGAAATTTCAAGGCTTACTTTAGGAATAGAATTGCATTACGAATCTTTACAATTTTAAAAATTTGTAATTTAAAATAGTGTAAATTTTCCAAAATTAATTACCTTTAAAAACAAAAAAATAAAGTAGTATTTCTATTATTTATGAAAAAAATAATTTTACCTTTTTTAGTACTTTTTTCTACTAATGTCATTGCTCAAGAGATTACTTACGCAGAAAAACTAGGTTACCCAAAAGGAGCAAAAGTGCTTATTTTGCACGTAGATGATGTAGGAATGTCTTATGACTCTAATATTGGTGCCATAAAGGCATTAGATGAAGGAGTTGCAAATTCCTTGAGCTTGATGATGCCTTGTGCTTGGATTCCTGATTTTTTTAATTATCTAGAAAAAAATCCTAAGACCGATGCTGGTCTACATCTTACGCTTACTTCTGAATGGGCTGGCTATAGGTGGGGGCCTTTGATGGGCAAGCCGGCAGTTCCAGGTTTAGTGGATAAGCAAGGAGCCATGTGGAAGAGTGTAGAAGCTACTGTTAAAAATGCTCAGCCCGACGAAATTGAAAAAGAGATTCGGGCTCAACTAGAACGTTCACGAAGCATGGGCTGGGAGCCAACACATTTAGACTCACACATGGGCACACTTTTCGCAAAA
>JANNWE010000524.1:0-1961 GCA_031414675.1 Cytophagaceae bacterium | reverse complement strand
AAATTACCGATTCAAGGCATCAAAACCTTAGTCAAGTGCATTTTGCTAATAATTCTTTTTAGTGTGCAACCATTTGCCCAGAGAAAACTTTCTGGCACAATAAGCGATGATAAAATCGAGGCCCTCGTAGGCGTGAAAAGTAGTTTTTTTGAAAGTTGATCCCTTGCGACAGTGCTTTATTTGTAAAACTCTGTCGAAGGAAGTCTAACATAAGTTTAGTTCTTTTACCAAATTTTTTACTCAAAAATGAAAAACTTAATTACAAAACAGCAAATACAATCATACCATGATAATGGATATCTATTAGTTGAAAATTTTTTAAATGAAAACGAACTTACTTTTTGGCGAAATGCAGTAACGGAGGCAATACAGCAACGCAACGGTAGAAAATTTGCCAATATGGATAGTAAAGTTGGCGAAGATGATGGCATCAATGATGACAGTGGTTATTATGGCAAAGTATTTGACCAGATGCTTAATCTTTGGCAAACCAATGATAAGGTAAAACAAATAATGCTCGACGAGAAAATTGGTAAAATGGTCGCTGAATTAGCAGGATGGGATGGCACACGAATTTGGCACGACCAAGCTCTGATAAAACGTCCTTGGGCAAACCCAACTTCATGGCACTTAGATACACCTTTTTGGTCTTTTAGTGATAGAAGAGCCATTTCAATTTGGGTAGCTTTGGATGATGCTACGATGGAAAACGGTTGTTTATATTTCATTCCAGGGTCATACAAAACTACAAGTTTCGATAATCCTGGAATCGGTAAAAACATGGATGCCGTTTTTGATTTTTACCCACAATTTGCACAAGCCGCTTCGGTGGCGGTGCCAATGAAGGCTGGAAGTTGTTCGTTTCATAACGGATTAACAATTCACGGAGCGGGTGCAAACATGACCAACGGTTTCCGCCGTGCCATGACTTGTGCGTATATGCCCGATGGTGCAAACTTCAATGGGATAAAAAATATTCTGACTGATGAACAAGTGGCTAAATTAAAGATTGGAGATTTACTGAATGACGAAGCTCAAAACCCATTAATTTATTCAAAATAATTCAATGAAATTATTAATACTTTGTCCTCAGTGGGGAAGCACAGATTTGCCATTGGAAGATTTTTTTATAAAAATAAAAGAATCTGGTTATGATGGAATTGATACTTGGATGCCCGAAGATGTAAATGAGAGGAAAAAACTTATTGGACTCCTGGATGAATATCAATTAGTTATTGTTAGCCATCAACACCAAGCCAAAGGAAATACGATTAAAGAATTTTGTAAATCACTTGAATATTATTTGTCAGTTTCAATGGAATGCAATCCACTTTTAATCAATTCGCACTCTGGAAAAGATTATTTTTCGTTTGATGACCAATTGAAAGTTATTGATACGGTTGAAGAATTTTCGATAAAAAATAACATCATTATAGCCCACGAAACTCACCGAGGAAATATTGGATACAGTCCATTTAATGCAATGGATTTATTTAAACAACGTCCAAAAATGAAAATTACGGCAGATTTTTCTCATTGGGTTTGTGTAACAGAAAGTTGGCTCGAAAACTCGACAGCAATTTTGGAGGAAGCCATCAAAAGAACTCGCCACGTTCACGCAAGAGTTGGTTATCCCGAAGGTCCACAAATTCCAGACCCAAGACTTGAAGCATGGAGCGAACCCGTTAATTTTTTTATGGGAGTTTGGAAAAGGATATTTGATTATCAAAAATCAATTAATGCTAAGTTTTTAACCATAACAACCGAGTTTGGACCACCTCCGTACATGTGGACAAATCTTGAAGATAATTCGCCTATTACAAGTCAATGGGAAGTTAATTGTTATATGAAGGATTTGCTGAGAGAAAATTTAATCTGATTAACAATTATTTTACCGCTCATAATTTCTTCTACTTTAACAGATTAGAAAAAAGCTCAAAATAAGTTTAAAATTAAAAATT
>JANNWE010000523.1:0-4976 GCA_031414675.1 Cytophagaceae bacterium | reverse complement strand
TACGAATCTAGCGGTAAGTCCGGCTATCCTTGCACCCAATGGGGTAGGAACAGCCACGGCAACATATAGCATAGAGCAAGCGGACTTAGACTCTGGCGAAGTAAAAAATACAGCAACTGTAACGGGCACCCCACCTAGTGGCCCCACAGTAAGCGACGTATCAGACAATGGAGATGAACTAGCAGATACGGATGAAGACCCAGATACAGACCCAAGCAACGACCCAACGGTAGTGCCATTGTCTCCAGCACCGAAAGTGAAACTGGTGAAAACCGCATCAATGACTGGAAGTGGAGCCTTAGGAGATGTGATAACGTATACCTTTACGGTCACTAATACGGGCAATGTTACTTTGAGTGCTTTAGCTGTTGCAGATGCAAAATTGAATCTTACGAATCTAGCGGTAAGTCCGGCTATCCTTGCACCCAATGGGGTAGGAACAGCCACGGCAACGTATACTATAGCCCAAGCTGATCTAGACTCTGGCGAAGTGAAAAACTCAGCAATCGTAACGGGCACTCCACCTAGAGGCCCCACAGTAAGCGACATATCAGACAATGGAGATGAACTGGTAGATACGGATGAAGACCCAGATACGGACCCAAGCAACGACCCAACGGTAGTGCCATTGACTCCAGCGCCGAAAGTGAAACTGGTGAAAACAGCTTCAATGGCAGGAAGTGGAGCGGTAGGAGATGTGATCACCTATACGTTTACAGTCACCAATACCGGCAATGTTACCTTGAGTGCTTTAGCTATTGCCGATGCTAAATTGAATCTTACGAATCTAGCGTTTAACCCAGCTATCCTTGCACCCAATGGGGTAGGAACAGCAACAGCCACGTATAACATAGCCCAAGCCGACCTCGACTCCGGCGAAGTAAAAAATTCAGCAACCGTAACGGGCACCCCACCTAGTGGCCCCACAGTAAGCGACGTATCAGACAATGGAGATGAACTGGTAGATACGAATGAAGACCCAGATACGGATCCAACAAACGACCCAACAGTAATTTATTTAGGGCCAATTGCAAACAGCAATAGTGCAAATGCTGTTCCTAGTGGCTCTTTAGCGAGTTTAGGAAATATATTATCGAACGACAAAAAAAGAAATGGTATCGCTCCTTTACCTATTCAAGTTACGGTTGATTTAGATCTTAGTTTACCCGGTGAACAATCAAGTTTGGTAGTAACAGGAGAAGGAACGTGGAACTACAACCCTGCAACTGGTGTGGCAAGTTTCGAACCTTTGGTTACATTCAAATTGGATCCAAATCCAATTATTTATAATTTGACCGAAATTTCAACTGGCAAATCAGATACTGCCAAATTATTTGTCGATTATATACCTGTAACAAGCGACAATATAGATACTTATGATCCTAGTTTACCAAAAACTGTAAATGTTCTTTTAAATGATACTAATGGAGATAGTATTGTACCAAGTAGTATTGAATTGTTGGCTGCTGACGCAGGAAGTAATGGAAAAATAAAAACAGTTGCCGGACAAGGAATTTGGTCAGTAAATCTGACTACTGGGTCAATTACATTTACTCCTGAAGTAGGATTTATTAATAATCCAGATCCTATATTTTATACTGGAAAAGATAATGAGGGTAATGTCTCAAATTCTTCCGAATTAATACTGACGGCTATTTTGCCAACTTTAGTAGATGTAGAACTTACAAAAAGCTCTAATGTTTCATGCCAAGTACAAGTGGATGACATTGTTGTTTTTACGGTAAAGGTATTCCGTAAGGATAACTCATCTGAAATGGTAAATCTAAGTATTAGAGATAGTTTGACAGCTAACCTAACGTACGTTACTCATAGTATAAGTCAGGGTTCTTTCAATAGTACAACTGGCTTATGGTCTGGAATAAGCATAGGTAAAGGAGATACTGCTACTCTTCAAATACAAGCAAAAGTAATGACTTCTACAGGAGGGCTAGCTTGCAACACGGCATGGGTAAAAAGCCAAGATAAAACCGATGTAGATTCTCAAGGAGGAAATCAAAATGTAGAAGAGGATGACCTTGCTAAAGCTTGTGTTAGTATCCCAATTTTACTTTGTTCTGCCAGAGGTGAAAAAGTAGTACTTTTTGCACCAACTGGATATACAAATTATATTTGGAAACGGAATGGATCAGTTATTCTTGGTGAAAATCTTAATACTTATCAAGCCTCACAAAGTGGAAGCTATACCGTGGAGGTTTTGAATTTTAATCCTTGTGGTTTAGCGGGTTGTTGCCCAATAGTAATTTCGGATTTCTGTGAATGTAATAATGAAATTTGGGTGCCTATTACTATTCAAAAATCTAAATAATGAAATTCTAATTTCTCTATTTTACATTTGAAATTATTCAATTTCTTTTCTTAAACCGCCATATAATATTCACTTTAGCATTAAATGGCGTACCAGGTGTAAAATGAATTTCTTCTACTGGGTTCTTTTCGTTTTTTAAACGACTTTCGGTTGCAAACTGAGTCTCTTTCCATTTGACATTGAAGATATTCTGAATGGAAATCCCTACTGTAATTTCCCTTTTTGTGTAATTCAAAAGAAAGTCATTTATGAAATACCCTTTTGCAACTAGGCTGTTATCTTCATTTGCGGGTCTGTCTGATACATATCGGTATCGTAAACTACCACTTAAGCCTTTTTCGTTTTTTAAAGTTAGTCCACCAATACTCGTAAACTTTACTGCTAGTGGAATGAAGTCCTCGCCTTTTACATTTCCAACTGACCTTGGTTTTGCCCAATTGATATCTGTATCAAAGAATATATTTTTATAAATTTGATACCTAACTGAAAGGTCAATTCCCGATCGTTTTGTGCTGCCAGATGCCTCTATTACAGCAGCATCTCCTACATAAACAAATTCTTGATTAAGCCACAAATACCAAAATGCCGCTTGTATTACTATTTTGTTAATGGGTTTCCATAGTGTTCCTAAATCGCTTCCATACGCAGCCGGAAGTGTTTCTAAGCCGTTTTTCGCTACTACAGCCCTCGTATCATTGGAATGAAATCCTTTTCCAGAAGATAAAAAAAACTGTAAATTATTATTTTGAGTATAAAAGAAATTTATTTTAGGTAATACCATTTGTGATGAAGTTTGGCTTTGGGTTTGGTATTCGAGTTTATCTAAATATTGATTTCGAAAATACTCATATCTTAAGCCAAAAACTAAGGATAACTTTTTACTCAACTGAACTGATTCTTCAGAAAATAGACTCAAATTAGTTTCATTGATATTTCCGAACTTATATCTCTCCAAAACCTCATTTTTATTTAGCGTATGTGAAAGCTCGGCATTTGAAGATAAATCTTGCCTATAATTTAACCCAATAGAGAATGAGGCAATTTTTTTATTAAGTTTATGACTGATAGCATAATAGGAATTATATCCCCATAAATTTCGGTTTTCTTTTTGTTTTATTTGGTCACCATTTAAAGAATCTAATAAGAAAAAGGTAAAGTTAGAAAACAATTCAAAGTCGTATTTGGAATAAAAAAATTGATTTTTCCAAATATGATCTCGTTTTGTCAAAGTCAATAGTTCTATGTTTAAATTTGTTCTAGAAGTTTGACCTCCTTCATTCGGGTCAATAGATCCAAAAAAACCAATTCTTTCATTAGCCACTGCTCTGTCAGGTATTTGCCCCGAGGCATTCCATTTACTCCAAAAAGTGGAGGCAGTAACGGTTAAACTAGTATTTTTATATAAATGCCCGTGAAATTTGCTCATTAAATTCAAACGATTAAAATTTTGGGGGGCTTCAAAATAGGAATCTGAATAGTTATATTCACTTGCCAGGAAAAGATTGTTTCTATTTGTTTCTTTAAATAAATTGGCTGCACCCACCATTCTGAGCGTATTGAATTGACCTATTTCTGTTTTAAGGAAATTTTGATCTACTACTTTTTTCGTCTTATAATTTGCCCAGCCGGCAGTGTTAAAATTGCCCTTTTCAGAATCATACATTCCTTTTTTAAAATCTACACCTTCTATCATTTCAGGTATAATAAAATGTGCATCAGCATAGCCTTGGCCATGTGCATGTGAAACCATATTTATAGGCATACCATCAACGGAAAGATTAATATCCGTTCCATGATCTATATCAAACCCTCTTAAAAATATCTGCTCAGCTTTTCCTCCTCCCGCATGTTGTCCCATCACTAAACCAGGAATTATTCTTAAAACTTCTTGAGAGTTACTTATTGGTCTTAATTTTAGATCTAGCTCCGTGATAATCTGTTGTTTCTTCGGATTTGAAGCAGAAATTTTTATTTCACTTAAGGAAACCTCCGCCAAGTCTAAAGAAAAATTTAAAGTTTTTATTTCGTCGTTTGTAACCGTAATTTTTTTTTCTTGATAAGCATAACCAACTAATGATATTTTTATACTATACGCTCCCGAAGGAACATCTTTAATCATAAATAATCCTGATTCGTCGCTTATTGTTCCTAGTTTCAACCCTTCTATTATAATATTTACTCCTCTTAAAGGTAGAGAAGTTTGCTTATCCAAAACTTCCCCTTTCAGTATTCCTAAATGAGCGACACTAGGTAATGAGAAAAAAAGTAAACAAATAATTAGTCTCATAAATAATATTTTCGTGTTCTTAAATTTTAAGTGAGAATTGTAATCCATATTCAAATTCTTTCAAATATTTAAAGAACTTTTACACTTTTAAGGTCTAATTTTTCAATGCGAAAAAATAAACTATAGTATTTTTAAATCAATTACGAAGTGTTGCTGATTTTGGATTTAAAAGAAAATTAATAATTTATTGGTACTGTCAAACGGCTAAATAAAATCTCATTGGTATAATTACTTAAATATTAAGCCCTTACAGGGCTTTTGATTTAAAGGGGTTATTTTTTATTACCAATATTAAATCCCTACGGGATTGTTGATTATCAGTAACTTAATATCTAAAAGTTTTTTTTCTTAACTTAAACGGAT
>JANNWE010000522.1:0-4204 GCA_031414675.1 Cytophagaceae bacterium | reverse complement strand
CATAGCAAGGGCTACCATCCCAAAAGTCATTATTGGTTAATCTTTTTAGATTCTCTCCATTAATATTCATAGTGTAAATATTTCCTGTTCGGGTCATCGCAAAGACAAATATTGGATGGGCTTTAATTGGATGATGGCGATCGCTTGAAAACACGATTTGCGATCCATCAGGAGAAAATGAAGGCCTGAAATCGCCGCCTTTATCTTTTGTTAGATTTATTGCTTCGTTTATATTTAATACCTGATTGGGTTGAAACGGAAGCCTATAAATATCGGATTGCCCTTCATGTGTTGATGTAAATACAATCCAATTGCCATCTGGTGAAATGGCAGCCTGATCCTGCATGGAGGATTCATGGTCTATAAACAGAGGAGTTTCACTTTTATTTTCTAAAGATTTAATAAAAATTTTCGGATTGCCTAATCGTTCCGAGGTAAAGACAAGCCATTTTCCATCAGGGCTGATTACCGGATTATAATCTAGCGCTTCATGCGTAGTTACTTGATTAATTTTTTTTGTATGACCATCCGCAATCCAAATGTCCCAACCTTGTGGTCTATAGGATGAAAAGAAAACTCTTTCATTACCAATTTGACTGAAAGCCAATGGAGCGGTTAGAATTACAGCAAACAAAAAAATGAATGTTTTTTTCATTTTTATAAATAGTTTTTTTGATTTAATAGTCTTAAAATACCGAGATCTTTATCCAATAAAAGGCATCTGCAATAAACCTTACCCTGATCTGAGCCCTATTTATTTTAAAGGAACACTGGTAAAAGAGCCACTTAAAAATTTCCAAGCACCTGCATCTTTCATAAGAACAAAATAATCCATGTTATTAGCTTTCGGTTGACCGTCCCTAAACACTATCGCATCTGCTTTTACAGAAGCTAATCTCCCTTCTGAAATATCAATCGTGTACTTGGAAACGGGCTCGGTATAAGGCTTAGGATTTACCCTTTTCGTAATACTTTCAAAATATGCCTCAGCCGTAATAGAAGAAGGCATCCATTTTTCCTCTTTTAAACTGTGCCACCCAATGTTGGCGTTTGGTAAGAAAAGCGGTCGCATGGCAGTGACATCATAGTTGCCAGCTGCTTTCAGAAATTCTTCCACTACTGCTTTTACAGAAGCCTCATCTTCTGATGTGTTTCCATTATTGCCTGAACCGCTTGGTAGGTTTTGTGCAAAAATAGGTATTGATAAAAGTATAGAAACAAAAATAAAATTCATTTTTTTCATGTTGAGAAAATTTTATTTATTGATAAAACGTATTCACCACAAACCGCCCAAATGCTTGCCAGGCGTCTGAGTAGCGAGAATGATACACAAAAACAAAGATACAAAGTACCAGGGTTACAATAGCGTAAGCTTTCCAGTCCATTTTTTTTTCGGAAATCATACAAGCATAATAGGGCTGCAATGCCAATACTAATGTACATTTCATACATGATTTCAGCTTCAAAATATTCATAAAATACTCTGCCCAATGTAGGCGTGAGCATGAGCAACGCCGTACCTATCATAAAACGCTGATGATAAAAAGTATTTTTTCTATAAATAATTGCAAGAGCATACAAGACTGTAAAGCTAAATAATTGCATAATAATTGAAGCCTGATTTGCTATTTGCACTTCAATTGAACTGCTTGAAATATATTTATGATAAGTAAAACGCAAAATAAGGAACATGGAAACTATCATCATAGGTGCTGTAAAATAGGACAGTTTTCCCAAAAAACGGTGTGTAGCATAATGCTTTTTGTGAATCAATATCGGCTGTACTACTAATAAAATAATCCAAGACGCCATCAATGCTCCATGAATATGATGCAGCCAAGTGAATTTTTTGAAATCAGGAAAATACATAAAATAGGTGGGGTGGAAACCTATTTGTAGGGTAATAAACAGCAACACCATACCGAAAATGATGACTTTGGTATGAATGGGCTGATTTATTTTTTCTTTATTCAATAGTTTAGTTATTTAAGTAAAAAACCGGATTGATCCCCCTTTCCTGAAATCCCAAATGAATTAGCATCAACCAACTTTCATTATCAGGATTTAATTTTAGGATAAAATGGGCTATCAATAGGATTCTTTTTGTTTCCATCCGACACTACATATTTTCTTTTTTGCTACTTTTAGATGTTTGCATCTGAACTTTTCAAGAAGCACCTAATTACTTCAATGCATCCCACTCTTCTCGGGTAGCTTTAGATTTTTGGTATTCCATCAAACATAGCCACTTGTCGCCTTGCTTTACTAGCAATGCTTCCAGATGCGTAAAACTCTCTGAGATAAGCTTGCCCGTACCATCATGGGAGGTAAAATAGAAAATGCCTGTTTCGTGTGCCGTGGTTTCGTCGCCAATTCTTTGTGAAAATCGGAACTGGACCTTATCCAGTTGCTTTCCTTGTTTGGTATCCATAAAACCCTGCTTCCAACGGGCCAATGCAGCAGTCATTGGATAGGATAGCTTATTTTTTCCTGAGGTAGTTACCAGCACAGCATTTTCATGGCAAGTAGCCGAGTAGCCCTCAAAATCACCTTCTTTTACTGTTCGGGATATTTCCGCCCAATAGGTTCTATCTATTTCAGCTATACGAGCCAGATCTGTTGCTGATTGACTCATTACTTTTGTTGGCTCTGAAACGTCCATTTTCGTAAGCATCTCCACCGCATTGGTGTTTTTTGGATTGAGTTCAAGTGATTTTTTGAAATTGGCAATGGCTAATTCTTTTTGTCCGTCTTTCATCAGTGCCTCGGCATAGCTATCATAAGCGTTGAACGATTTAGGGAATTCATCTACGTTTATCTTTAACACAGCAATGGCTTCTGCCATCTTACCTTGACCTATGTAGGTATATCCGAGCTCATTAATGGCGTTTTCATTAAATTCATACGTCGCTTTTTCCTTTTTCAATTCATCATATACTTTTAGGGCAGCGGCTGTTCCTTGTGCTTCGAGGGCTTTTTGGATTTCTGTTACGGCTGATTTCTTGACTTCTATCAACTTGGCAGTTGAGTTGAGCAACCGCATGCCTATATCATCCGCGCCTTTATCGGAGTTTGTCAAAACCACAACACCTTTGCCGGTTTCTTTTACAAATCCGCAAAAAGTACGGTAGCCACCCGTGCCGCCATTGTGCCAAATCACATCGCCTTCGGCCCCTTTTGAAATAACCCATCCCAACCCAACCCGAGTGCCACGGCCTGCTTTATCGTGGCGAACCTGATGCGTCAATTGCATGGAAGCATTCATTTTATTTTTTTGAAGTCCCATGTTGGTAGCAACGTACCGCAGCATATCGTGCAAAGAACTTCGGATAGCCCCCGCACCTGCCAAAGTAGGAATGTCCCAATTGGACACTTGAACGCCATTGCTGTGACCCACTGCGAGGTTTTGTTTCATTTTGTCGTCGAAGGTGATTTTGGTTGTTCTCATGCCCAAGGGAGAGGCAATTTTGCTGACCATCAACTTTTCATAAGACGTACCTGCTTGGAGTGAAAGAATATGCCCCAACAAACCTGCCGCTAGATTGGAATACTCAAACGCCGAACCAATGTCTCGGGGCAAGGTATAACCATTCAAAAAAGCGTACATCTGCTCTACGGTGTAATCTTCGTATGGATTGGCGGAGTTTTTGGGTGAAAAATTGTTTGGCATACGGGGCAAGCCAGAACTGTGGTCGGACAAATGCCCCAAGGTGATTTGCTTATTGTCTCGCATGGGTAATTTTACCGAGGCAGGCAGGTAGTTTTGGGCTACATCATCGGTTTTTAATTTTCCTTCCTGCACCATTTGAGCCAGTAGAATGGCCGTAAAGGTTTTGGAAATAGAACCAATTTCATAAATGGTATGCTCATTGACGGGCTTCCCTCCGATGGTTTTAGTTCCAAAGGCGTAATAATGAGGGCCGTCTTTATCCATGATGCCCACTACATAACTCGGCGAGTGGCCATATTCGATGCGTTTTTGAATGCTTTCTGAAACGTCACCAGAAAGTTTTTGCTGGGCAAAAGCAAGATTTGCCAAGAGGCTAAGAGTAAGGAATAATATTGTTTTTTTCATTTTTAAAAATTGTTTTTTTGATAAAAAACTGAGAAAACTAAAGGCAAATCAACAATCACTTTAATACTTATAAACCAATCTACAATCTACACACCGAAAGTTGCAAAGTCTTTTTTGAGAGATTCTGCT
>JANNWE010000521.1:0-7425 GCA_031414675.1 Cytophagaceae bacterium | reverse complement strand
TTGTGGTTAAACCAAATAGAGGCAGACAATCTTTTTTGATTCACATAAACTGTCACAAATGAAATTAAAAAACCGAAGCTTATTTGGGAGTGTAATAAAATCTCGTTCTTGTTTAAAGGAAAATAAATTATTATTAGTTGTATTAAGGTAATTAATGAGTTAAACGCAACTACTTTAAAATTAAAAAAATAAAAAACACAAGGTAAAAAAATCAATAGTTGAACCCAAGAAAAGAATATTAAAATTTTTCTAATTTTAATATTACTAATTTGATACCTAAATGCAGCAGATTGAGCAAAAAAAACAGATAATCCTGAAAGCACCTGCATTGAAATCCATAAAACCTTATAAATACTCGTATTTCTTTCAGAAAATCCATGTATCACTGCACCAATAAAAGTAGAAATACCTAGAAATAAAAAAAATCTACTCCAATTATTAATATGGCCATTACTATTCTTGAATTTTCTTATGGTGAAAAAGAAATAAAAACAGGAAATTGATAATATTAAATCTGTTAAAGAAGTAATTGGCTCAAAGATATAATTAGAAATTTCTATCAAAAATCCTTCAAAGTAATTCATATTGGTAGTATAGGGTAAGTTTCAAGAATCTCGTTCTTTTAAAGGCGATTGTCATTTTAAAATCAAAGAAATACAATCAAAAGTAAATAGAATTAAATTTTAGGAAAAAAACTAGAATTCTTAAAAATAAAATTTCATGAAAACTAAAACATGAAAGGTTTAAAAAACTGAATAAGTAAAATAAAAATATTATTTCTTACAAATTGTAAATACTTAGAAAAGAAGTTTTAATTTTGCGACACTTTTAAAAATCTATAAATAAGCTTATTATTAAATGTCACTCTTGAATTCTTCGCCCAAAAGGGATAACCAAATTTTTGATTTAATTCAAAAAGAACATGACAGACAATTACATGGAATAGAACTAATTGCTTCTGAAAATTTTGTTTCACCCCAAGTAATGGAAGCCGCAGGAAGTGTACTTACAAATAAATATGCAGAAGGTTTACCTGGAAAAAGATATTATGGGGGTTGCGAAGTAGTTGATGAAATCGAGCAAATTGCTATTGACCGTCTTAAAGAGTTATTTAATCTGACTTGGGCTAATGTTCAACCTCACTCTGGTGCTCAAGCAAATATGGCTGTCTTTTTGGCATGTTTAAAACCTGGAGATAAAATCCTAGGATTTGATTTATCTCATGGAGGACATCTTTCCCACGGCTCATCCGTAAATATTTCTGGAAAATATTTTCAGCCCTTCTTTTATGGAGTTGAAAAAGAAACCGGATTAATAGATTGGGATAAAGTAGAAGAAATTGCATTAAATGAAAAACCTAAACTAATCATTTGTGGTGCATCTGCTTATTCTAGAGACTGGGATTATGCAAGACTCAGACATATTGCTGATAAAATTGGGGCATTACTTTTGGCTGATATCTCTCATCCTGCTGGTTTAATTGCCAAAGGCTTACTTGCCGATCCGTTTGACCATTGTCATATCGTAACTACCACTACACATAAAACCTTGAGAGGAACTCGTGGTGGAGTAATAATGATGAGAAACGATTTCGAAAACCCATTCGGAGTATCTACAGCTAAAGGTAAAATACGAAGTATGTCATCTTTATTAGATTCTGGAGTCTTCCCAGGAACTCAAGGAGGGCCTTTGGAACACATTATTGCTGCGAAAGCTATAGCTTTTGGAGAAGCTTTGACGGATTCATTTGGAGATTACGCCCTACAATTACAAAAAAATGCGAAAGTAATGGCCAATGAATTTATGAATAAAGGTTATAAAGTTATTTCTGGGGGTACCGACAACCATCTGGCCTTAATTGACCTTAGACCAAAAGGCTTAAACGGAAAAATTGCCGAGAATGCATTAATAAAAGCTGATATCACCGTAAATAAAAACATGGTTCCTTTTGACGATGCTACAGCTATGACAACTTCTGGAATAAGAGTAGGAACTGCGGCAATGACTACAAGGGGTTTAGTTGAAAATGATTTTATTCGGATAGTTGACTTGGTCGACAAAGTTCTGATGAATCATTCGAATGAAGATGTGATTCTGTCGGTTAGAAATGAAGTTAATGAATGGATGAAGTGGTTTCCACTTTTTAAATAATGTTAATTTAAAATATTTAATACCTTATAGCCACTAACTATAAGGTATTTTTATTTAGTACCAACCATTTTGTGATTATATTTGTGAAACGTTGAAAAAAAGAAAAGAATGCCTTTAGACCAAGCTCCGTATTACGATTACGACGACCAACCTGAAGTGGTGGAAGAAAAAGAAATGACATTTATAGAGCATCTTGAAGAACTGAGATGGCATATTATTCGATCTGTAGCTGCTATATTAGTTTTTATGATTGCGGCCTGGATATTTAGGACAGAAATATACCATAACATAATTTTGGGACCTTCAAGAACAGACTTCTGGACGTATAGAAAGCTTTGTGAATTAGCAACTTACACTGGAATTAGTAGTATTTGCGTAAATAAACTAAATTTTTCTTTGATGAGCAGGGAAGTTGCTGGCCAGTTTATGATGGCTTTAACTTCTTCAGCCATTATAGGTCTTCTAGTAGCATTCCCTTATGTATTTTGGGAAATTTGGAGATTTATCAAACCAGGACTTAAAATTACGGAGAAAAAAGCCGCAACTGGATCAGTGTTTTTTGTAACTGCTCTATTTTTTATGGGAACTTTTTTTGGCTATTATGTAGTTGCCCCATTCGCAATTAATTTTTTAGTAAATTTCCAAATTGATCCAAGCATCGAAAACCAATTTGATATTCAATCTTATATCTCTGTTTTAGCAACTTTAACTTTAGCGTGTGGAGTGACATTCCAGCTCCCAATGGCCATTTTAGTATTAACAAAAATTGGAATTGTAACGCCGGCTTTTTTGAAAGAGTACCGTAAGCATTCTATTGTGGTAATTTTAATTGTGGCTGCTATTATCACACCGTCTCCCGATATGATAAGTCAAGTATTAGTAGCGATTCCTCTGTATGTTTTGTATGAAATAAGCATTATAGTTTCCAACAGAATTTACAAGAAAAAATTGGCCGAAAAAGAATGAAAAGACTGCAAAAAGACATACCATATAATCAAAATTTGGCCTATTCTTTAGTCATTTTGGTAGTTATTGTGTTTGTTTTGTCCGTATTAAAGGATATCCTTATTCCTTTTATTTTTGCGGGACTTATTTCTTTTTTACTTTTTCCTATTTGTAAAAAATTAGAGAATATCGGAACACCGAGAATTATTGCTATTATAATTTCCTTAATTATAGCCATAGGACTTTTAATTTTGTTATTTTATTTTTCTTATACCCAGATCATCCAATTAGAAAGTTTGTTTCCTACTCTAATTGAAAAAGGTGCTTTTGCAACTGAATCATTAGAAAAAATATTTAAAAATAATTTTCATTTAAACCAAACACAAATACTCGAGGAAGGTCAAAAATATTTAACTGAAATTCTAAAAAAACTTCCGACGGTTTTATCTAGCACATTAAGTTCTACCTCAAGTTTTTTGATGAATTTTTCTCTTTTCCCACTTTATGTATTTCTTTTCTTGTTTTATAGAGATTTCTTAAAAACTTTTTTATTTAAACTATTTCATAGTACGTCGAGATATAAAATAGATAGTGTAATCATAAAAATTAACGAGGTTGTCAAAAATTACATTATTGGCTTATTATCCGTGATATTAATTGTGGGCATTTTAAATACCGGTTGTTTAATGCTTTTAGGAATTGAACAAGCAATATTTTTTGGTTTTTTTGCTTCTTTCTTAGTAATAATACCCTATGTTGGAATTGCCATAGGCTCTGCTTTACCAATTTTTGTTGCTTTGATTACCAAAGACTCTTATTTGTATCCACTTGGAGTGGCTATTTCTTTTTTCGTAATTCAGTTTCTGGAGGGCAATTTCATCACACCCTATATTGTGGGTTCTAAAGTTAGCGTGAATTCATTAGCCGCAATATTCTCTCTTTTACTTTTCAGTACTTTATGGGGTTTCTCCGGATTAGTCTTGGCATTGCCACTTACAGCTATTTTAAAAGTAATCTTTGATTCCTCAGAAAGTTTAAAGGCTTGGGGTTTTTTGTTAGGTGACTCCGATCATTTAACTATTAAAGAGTTAAACCTTTAAAAAAATAAATTTCTAAAAAAGGCTATTTTAAAGATTTCATAAGTTGATTAATCAGCACTTGCATATCATGAGCATAAGGTGCCGTTATCTCCAATATTTCTCCGTCCAAATCCTTAAATTTTATGGTATGTGCATGTAAAGCCACTCTTTTTATTAATGGTAGCTCTTCTGTGTCCGTTTTTAAATTAAATTTTCTCTTTATTTGAGAAAGAAAAATCAAATCGCCGCCATACGTAGTATCACAAACAATTGGGGCTTTCAGACACTGTAGATGAACCCTGATCTGATGCATTCTACCTGTTATGGGAATACATCTCAACAAAGTGTGTCGTGAAAATTTTTGAATTGTAAAAAATATGGTCTCTGCAATTTTACCTTTAAGTTTATCTATTCGAACGGCCGTACCATCTTTGAGGGGGGCAATTGGCAAAAAAACAGAAATACTGTCGAAATCATGAACTCCATTTACCACAGCATGATATTCTTTTTGCACTTCTCGATGCTCAAACTGCATTGCCAAATTTCTATAAGCATCCGGATTTTTGGCCAAAACCAAAGCACCCGAAGTTTCTTTGTCTAAGCGATGACAAAGCTGTATATCCCCGAATCTTTCTCTCGCTAACCGTAGGATGCTTAAGGATTTATCAGCTGTCCGTTCATCTAAAGATGGAACAAATGCAGGCTTATTAATGACTACATAATTTTGATTTTCAAAAATAATGAGTTCATTAAAATCTATCGTTTTGGGAGCTTTTTTATAGGTACTTAGATCCATTATTTCTGAATATGCCTTTTTTAAAACACAAAGTTAATCAATTTCCCTTTGTGCCTTGGCTAAATGAAAAGTAAATCTTGTTCCTTTATCAAGTTTAGAGCTTACAGAAATACTGGAATTGTGTGCATTCAAAATATGTTTAACTATTGCAAGACCTAAGCCTGTACCTCCAGTTTCTCTAGAACGACTTTTATCCACTCTATAAAAACGTTCGAAAATTCTGGGAAGTTGATTTTGAGGAATTCCAGGTCCATCATCTTCAACAACTACAAAAATGGTTTTATTTTCTTCTATTAATTCTACCACTACTTTTCCTTCTTCTTTACCATATTTTATGGCATTTTCCACCAAATTTATAAAAACTTGGGTAATTCTTTGAGGATCAGCCCATACAAAGCAATGAGTAATATTTTTTGGTTTTAAAACAACTTTCGTTTTTCTCTTATTTGCTTTGTCTTCTAACTGTTCAAAAATATCTTTAATCATTTCAACCAAATCTATTTCTGAAGGTTGCATCTTTAAATCACCACTCTCTACTTGGGTCAAAACAACCAAATCTCTAACTAAAACATCTAATCCATCTAAGCTCTTGGCGGCTTTTTTTAAAAATCTAAGTGAAACTGTAGGGTCTTCTATAGCTCCATCCATTAAGGTATGCACAAATCCTTGAGCTGCAAAAATGGGGGTCTTTAATTCATGGGAAACATCGGCTAGAAACTCTCTTCGAAAATTTTCCATTCTTTTTAATTCGTCAATTTCTTCTTGCTTTTTACTTACATAATTAGATATTTCTCTATTCAATTTTTTTAAAGGATTCACACTTTTCAAAAGAGTTTTTCTGGAAATATCAAAATCATTGATTTTCAATTTTCTAATTGAAGCATAAATTTGATTTACTTCCCGGAAAACTAAAATATCAACAATATAATAGGTAAAAAAAAATGTGGAAAAAAAACTGCTACATCCTCCAACAAAAAGAATTGTAATATCAGCATTTGGCAAAAAACTCAAGAAAGCCACCGTTAAAGCAGTTACCAACAGAGAGCAAAAAAAAGCGATCCAACCAGGGGATAGAAACATTAATTATTAAGAAAATTTATTTCTTTGTTTTACTACTGTAAAATTAAAATTTAAATATTAAACTTTATCAGTATTATTCTAAATAATAAACAAACCAAAGTCTTTAAGCTTCAGTTTTAAACATATAACCTACTCCTTTTAATGTACCTATATATTTTTCTCCTATTTTTTCTCTAACTTTTCTGATGTGAACATCTATGGTACGTTCTACAACGAAAATATCATGTCCCCAAATTTTTTGAAGTAAACTATCTCTTGATTGCACTTTGTTTGGATTCGAAGCTAAATAAAAAAGAATTTCAAACTCCTTTTTAGGCAAAATAACTGACGTGCCATCTTCTTTTAAAACCGAATAATTTTCCTTGTTAATCACTAATCCTGCTATTTCCAAAATATCATCTGAGGTACTTTTTTGGACTTCCTTTCTAAAATAGGCGTTTATCCGGCTTAATAAAGCTCGAGGTTTAATTGGTTTTGTGAGATAATCATCGGCACCAATTTCAAATGCGGCAATTTCAGAATACTCTTCTGATCTAGCTGTGAGGTAAACCACATGTATGTGTTTTAATTTCTCTGTAGTTTTTATAATTTTCCCAGCTTCTATTCCGTCCAAAATGGGCATCATAATATCCATCAGTATCAAATCTGGCAAAAAGGTTTTGGCTTTTTCAACTCCCTCCAATCCATTAGAAGCGGATTCTACCTCATAATTCTCCTTCTTGAGGTTATAAATTAGCAATTCCAAAATATCTTCATCATCATCAATGACCAGAATTTTATTTGCCATGTTTAATATTTTGTTATTAAATTATTAATATTTCCAACACAAAGTTAGAATATTGAAACCGCTTGAATGTTAAGCCACTGTTAAATTTCTATGGAGTAGATTTTCCGTTGTTCGTTGGTAAATATTATTTTATTGTTGTTCTCAAATACGATTGCTTCGGTTTGATTCTTTCCAATTTTAATACATTTGATGGGTTTCTTGAAATTAATTGCTTGATTTTCAATACCATATATGAATATTTTCCCATAAGTTACTAAAGCAAATTTTGTACCATCGGGGCTTACATCTGCTCCGGTTACTGGCGTTTTGAGAAGGGTTTGGTCTATTGGAGCCACGGAATAATCTCCAGCTACATCAGGAACTTTATAAATTTTCGTTAGCTTTTTCCCCTTTTCCCAACTTTTGAAAAAGACGAGGCTAGAGTATTTGATTGTGAGGCTTTCTTTTGGTTTAATAATTCACTTTATCTTTTTACTAAAAGTTGGGAAAAAGGGAAAAAGCTCACGAAAATTTATAAAGTTCCTGATGTAGCTGGAGATTATTCCGTGGCTCCAATAGACCAAACCCTTCTCAAAACGCCAGTAACC
>JANNWE010000520.1:0-7440 GCA_031414675.1 Cytophagaceae bacterium | reverse complement strand
ACACTTCAATATAATAATCGACAAGTGGACATTGACCATTTCAACAGTTACACCACAGAGTTACGGATGCTTCAATCGTATAAGCTCTTAAAACAAATAAGTTCAATTACCGCAGGTGCGCAGTATATGAATAACGATTTGCATCGTCGGCAACAAGGCAAAGGAACTACAGGAAGAGATTATGATTTGAATTTGGCAATAGCGGGTTGGGGAAGAGACCTTCATTACAAAACAAACAACATCGCTTTTTTTGCAGAAAACCGTTGGCTTTTCACAAAACGATTTTCAATCAACATAGGAGCAAGAATGGAAATTGGAGAAACAAATATGACGGGTATTATTACCTATTATTCCGACAAAGCATTGCCAAATAAAATCAAACACAATTTTCCTTTGTTTGGTGTAAGCTCTCAATATGATGTAACTGATAACATAAATATCTATACAGGTTGGTCGCAAGCATACCGACCGGTGATTTTTAAAGATATCATTCCCGCTTCGGTTTATGAAGTGTCAGACAAAAACCTGAAAGATGCTAATGGGTACAATGCCGAACTTGGCTTCAGAGGCAAATGGAAATTTCTAAATTGGGATGTAAGTGGTTTCTATTTGCAATACAACAATCGCTTAGGAACAATCGCACAAACCAACACAGCAGGCAATCTGATTATTTTTAGAACTAACATTGGCAACTCAAGAACCACAGGACTTGAATTCTTTTTGCAAGGAGATTTCTCATTGGGTAAGAAAGCAAGCGTATCTCTGTTTACTTCTACTTCATTTATG
Organism: Cytophagaceae bacterium; assembly: GCA_031414675.1. GTDB lineage: Bacteria > Bacteroidota > Bacteroidia > Cytophagales > Spirosomataceae > Leadbetterella. The sequence goes on along the minus strand of JANNWE010000520.1, from coordinate 6,654 downwards.
GATACACGCTATCAGGAAGCGACAATAAAATCGGGCTTTGAAAATGTAAATGTTAGCGGAAACAAAGTTGAAAGTGTTCCTTTATGGATTTCACGAAACGGCTTTACCTTTAAGTATTCAGTAATTAGTCTCTCTGCACTTTACAGTTACACTGCCGAGAGTTTTGCCGATGCACTCAACACCGTTACACCTTCTACAAGTGGTGCAACAGGTTTAGTTCCTTCGTATCAATTACTCGACTTAAACCTCGCAATCCGCATAACAGAAAAAATAAAATTGTTAGTGAACGCCAACAACATTTTAGACCAACACTATTTTACTAAGCGACCACAATTCTATCCCGGACCGGGAATTTGGCCGTCAGACGGTAGAACATTTTCGGGGACAGTATCTATAAAAATATGACAACACAACCTCGGACCAAAAATAGCACAGCCCAAAACATGTAGAATTATAACGAAAAACCTACTTTAAAGACTTATATACTTGGAATATTTTTGCTATTTCTTCCCCGCCCGTTGGAAGAGAAAATGGAGTTATCGGCGTAACTATTGCCGAGTCAAAGTACAGAAAATAGCCACTCATGCGTATTTAGTATCGTTTTCTGTAGTTGTAAAACTAGTCTGTTTTAAAGTATTCTTTTTAGTTTACTGGTCCAAATTAAATAATTGCATGAATTAAATTGATATTTAAATACAATTAATTTGATATTATAAATATTAAATTTTAGATTTAAAAATGAAAAAAAATGATAAAACAAAACTGTTACCAAGCCAAAGAATTACACAGGTTTGTATAATTTTATTTGCTGCTATTGCGATTTTTGGTGGTATTCTCCAGATGTACCTAGGTGAACCAGAAACATCACCTCGCTTAGATAATATTCATCGTTTTATGGCTGGAATTTATTTAACATGTGGTATTATTTCATTTTGGACGGCAATTACTATTAAAAGTCAAAACACATTAATCTATTTTATTGCGCTAGGAGGTTTGTTAGGGGCTTCAGGCCGACTAATTTCTATGCAAAAAGTAGGAATTCCAGAGCCAAGTATACTTTGGCTTATCTATTTATCTTCTGAAATTATACTTCCAATAATTATATTTATTGCTCATAATCAAACGAATAAAAAACTTAAATCATAGGACGTATGAAATATTGTCTTTTAATTTTTATTTTACTCAACATACAATTTTCGGCAATATGTCAAACTGAAAATCCATTGTATAATAAGATTCTTGCAGATTCTTTAGGTGGCGATGATTATGGAATGAAATCCTATATTCTTGTTATTTTGAAAACTGGCCCAAACCAAATAAACGACAAAAAAATATTAGATAGCTTGTTTAAAGGTCATATGGAAAACATTGGCCGTTTAGCCTCAATTGAAAAATTAGCAGTAGCAGGTCCTTTAGGGAAAAATGACCTGACCTATCGCGGAATTTTTATTCTAAATGTTGAATCTATTTCTGAAGCACAAGCCTTATTAGAAACTGATCCTACGATTAAAGAAAAAGTATTATCAGCTGAACTATTTAATTGGTATGGATCGGCAGCACTCCCCACCTATTTACCCAATCATGAAAAAATAGAAAAGAAAAAAATGTAATTTATAGAAGTTTTCTACATCTAATTTCTAATTCGATTTAAAAAAACTTCATTCATTCTTGCTTTCCATCCATCCGTTTTCCCCTAATTTTTTAGAAAAATATAAATTATTTTGTGATATTTACCAAATTAACTTGTTTGGCTATTTCCATTCCAACTCTTTCTAATTATTGGAGTTTAATTTTGATAATCAAAGCTATAAATTGGTGTCGTTTTTAAAAAAATATTAGCTTTAAAAGTCTTAAACTAAATCGAAAATATCTCAATTTAAGTATTTAAACATCTTTAAAAAACAAAAGTTAAAAACTCAAATTATGGAATTAGTACAAATAAGTAAACTTATACCTGTTATTGTGCTTTTTATTCTTGGAATACTGGAAGCATTAGGAGGTTTATATTTTAATGGCAAACGATCTAGAAATGATTTTACTATAGAAATCATTAGCCTAATTACTCTGCCAGCACTTATCCAACCAGGCATTTTCCTTTTGGTTATTAGTTTAATGAAAGTTTATTTCCCCTCTTTGGAAAATTATTTCATAGGGTATGCTATAGGTTGGCAAATTTTAGCATTTTTAATTTTTGACGATTTGATGCAATATGGGTGGCATCGTCTTTCTCATATTAATCGTACCATGTGGAAATTGCATAGGCCCCATCATGTGGTAGAGGAGATGGGAGTGCTGGTAACGTATCGAAACGCCGCATTATATTATGCTTTGATGCCCGGAATATGGTTTTCCGCTTTACTCGTTTTTCTAGGTATGGGATATGTGTATTTGTTTTATATTCCCATTAAGTTAATTGTTATATTACTTGCCCACAGCGAAACCCGCTGGGATAGATTTCTTTACAAATACAAGGTATTGCAACCTTTAGCTTGGATAATAGAAAGGACAATTTCTACACCAAGCACTCATTTTGCTCATCATGGACTTACAGCCGAAGATGAAATTTCTCATCCAAATGGCAATTTCGGAAATCTACTTTTTCTTTGGGATGTAATTTTTGGAACTGCAAAAATAACTAGAAAATTTCCGGAGAAATTTGGTGCTTGGAATCAAGTAAAAGAACCTTGGTATGTTCAATTTCTATTTCCAATTATTAGATCAAGTAATCCAAAAAGTGAGCTAAATTCTATTATTACTAAAAACGATTACGATCCTTCTATTGATTTTAAAGATTTTAAAAGATAAATTATACCTTACAAAATCACAAAATTTCAATTCAAACTGTTTTGTCAAAATTTGATTAAAAATGGTATAATATAATTCATTAAATAGGCTAATAACTAAACAGCCTCCACCATTAATTTGATGCCATCCACTTTTCTAATTATTACCTTGGTATTTTTGGCAATTGCCTTACCATTTTTATCATAGGCCATCCAATCGGTGCCTCTATAAAAAACTTTACCGTCCTCACCTTCTGGGATATCAACGGAAACTTTAGCGATTTCATCCTCAAATTCTTTAAAATCAGGTTCTTTTTTCTTCAAAAGTTCTTTGATTTTGTTTCTAAAAAAATATAAACTTATCAAGGACCCCAACCCAAAAACTACTAATTGCGTAGTAAAATCATCTAAAACACCCAAAGAAACTAAAAGGCCAGTAAACAAGGCACCTATTCCAAAGAATATTGCAAAAAAAGTAACCGTAAAAATCTCTAGTATCAATAAAGCAACGCCTAAGATAATCCATAAATTTGCTCCTGCTAGTTCCATTCTATTTAGGGTTTTGTTGTTTTATTACGTTCATTGCAGTGGCTATTACCGCCGAAACATCTGCCATATTAGAAGGTAATATCATCGTATTAGTTTCTTTCGCCATTTTTCCAAATTGTTCAATGTAGTTTTCAGCAACTTTTAACTGAATGGCCTCATAACCGCCTTTTGATTGAATTGCGTTTGCAACTAGTTTAATGGAATCGGCTGTGGCTTCCGCTACCGCTCTAATTGCATTAGCTTCTCCTTCTGCTTTATTTTTTTGTTGTTGCATCTGAGCCTCTGACTCTAATACTACCCGCTCTCTTTCTCCTTGTGCCACATTAATGGCAAATTGCTTCTTACCTTCTGACTCTAATATTACCGATCGCTTTTCCCGCTCGGCTTGCATTTGTTTTTCCATGGCTTGTAAAACAGTGGTAGGTGGCGTTATATTCTTGATTTCATAACGTAGTACTTTTACACCCCACCCAATTGCAGCTTCGTCAATAGCGGCCACAACTGCCAAATTAATTACCATACGTTCCACAAAAGTTTTATCTAAATCAATTTTTCCTATCTCACTTCGCATGGTTGTTTGGGCAAGTTGAGTCACCGCAAAAACGTAATCATTAATACCATAGGAAGCCTTTTGAGGATCTACCACTTGTAAAAAAATAACACCGTCTACTCTTACTTGCACGTTGTCACGTGTGATACAAATTTGCTCATGAATGTCGTATGCTTGCTCTTTTAAACTATGCTTGTAGGCAATTTTATCAAAAAATGGCACAATAAAGTTTATTCCAGGTTGCAAAACGCCATTATATTTGCCAAGACGCTCGGCAATGAAAGCTTTTTGTTGCGGAACTACTTTTACAGCCATCATAATTACAACTATTACTAATACAGTAAGGGCTAAAACTGGATACATTTCTTTATTTTATTAAGTTTAAAAAATATTTTATGGAATAAAAGTAAATTCTTTTAGAAATCTACTTTAAAAAAGAACATAAATATACTAAATTTTGTAAGATTGAACTTAAAAAAATATAATTGATTAAAGACTAATTATTTTTTGCCCTATTAAAATTATTCTTTCCATATGCCAATCCATAAATTAGCTAATATTGATTTAATTTGAAAATGGAAAAACTAATACTAAATTCCAACTATTTTAAAACATCAACAATATTTTAAACCGGGTCATTAAATATTAAGTACCTAATAATTAGATAGAAGCGGTAAATTTTGATCTACAAAATAGATTAGTTCACCAATCACACCTCTTTTAACTCTGACGAAAATTCCTGCAATTCTTGTAAATCCTTCTTAAATTCTTCACTTTTTTTATTCTTAAATGCCCCCAATTTAAATGCAATATAATATATCAAAATGCATATAAATAAAGGTATAAAGGTATCCAAAAGGGCCAATGATAAAGTTTTTTGAGCAAGCTTATTGGGTAAAAACGAGAATATCGTTAAACAACCAGAAACAAACATGATTGCACCAAACCAGCCTTCTGTCTTTTTATTTCGTTCATAGCTCTGAATTAATTGTATTAAAAATGAGCTTAAATCGATCCCTGTGATATCAACATTAATCATTTTATAAACTTTAAAAAGCATGACTATTGCCATTAAATTTCCTATCAAAAGGAAAAGAAAAGGAATATATTGCCATAAATAAACGAAATCAAAAGGATTCCCTATAAAAACGGCCAGTAAAACGAAGAATTCAAAAAACATAAATAGCATTAAAAGTCTATTTTCTCTTTTCATTTTTGAAAGTCTAGAATTCGAACGTTCTCTTATCATGCTAAAAACAATTCTTTCATTAATTTTTTGAGAAAATGTTAATTTCTGATCGTAAACCTGCCAAGCAGATTTTAATTCTTCTAAATTCATGATTTGTCTGATTTAATGATTTTTTCTAATTTAATTTTAATTCTATTAATCCTAACCCCCACATTTGAGTTACTAATTCCTAAGATTTCAGAGATTTCAGCATAATTTTTTTCCTCTAGATAAAGTAAAATAATAGCTTTTTCAATCTCTGACAATTTTTCTATAGCCCGATTTAACATATTCGAACTTTCGTTTTCATTCCTACTAAATGATAGGTCAGGAATCTGAAACTCCTCATCGGAAATAGACCTTTTATTTGGTTGAAAACTTACTCTCCTCAAATTGGTAATGGCAATGTTTAGAGAAACTCTGTACATCCAAGAAGTGACTAAAGACTCCTTTCTAAAATTTGGATATGCCTTCCATAAATGAAAGATGATCTCCTGGAATAAGTCTTTTTTGTCCTCTTTTTCATAACAATACAGATTACAAACTTTGTAAATAATGCCTCGATTAGCATTTATCATTTCAACAAAATCTTTTTCCATCTGTTTTTCTTATCTTTTGAACAATTAGTCGAAAAAAGCAAAAAAAACTTACACCTTTATTAATATTTATTTTCAATAACACAATTATTAATCGTTTTGGCCAGAAAATATATAAAAAAAATTGAACAATAATCTTAAATTAAATATAAATGTTCTATCTAAAATACAATTTTAAAATTTTAAAATAAGTCAAGTAATAGAAAATCATATGTTTAAACTAAATTTGTAAAGTAATTAAATACAGTAGTGATATTGCATAAGAGTATGAACAAAAAAAGTTTTGGGCAAAAAAGTGACTCGCCTAAAGACAGTAGAAAGCCTTCCAAGACCTTTTCAGATGAAAAACAAGGAGGCTACAAACCAAAAGCAGGAGATTTTAAGAAAGAATTTAAATCTTCAGAAAAAAGCTCCGCTTTAACACCTGCAGGTAGAAGGGCTGATTCTAAACCATTTAGAAGAGAAAACAAGCCTGAAATTAAATCTACTGAAAAGAGGCCATTTTCGAGTCCTTTTAATAAAGACAGAAAATCAAATGAGGGTGAATATGCTCCAAAATTTAATAAAGAAGGTTCTAAATTTAATTCCGATTTTAAAAAAGGTCCTTCTGAATCTAAATCTAATAGCTATCATAAAGAAAAAAAAGAAGTTTTTGATAGAAATAGCCGTACAGAATCTAAACCTTATTCCGAAAACAGAGGAGCTAAGTTTAATGATTCTCCCAAACCTTGGGTGAAAAATGAAAGAAGTGAATTCAAAGATTCAAGCTCAAAAACAGGGAAGAGCAGTTTTGAAAGAGATTCCTCAGAAAAAAGGAAAAGAACACTTCTGAAAAGAGATCACCCGAGACCTGATTTTAGAAATACCGATCAAACTCCCCCTAGGTTTCCATCTGATAGAAAAACGTATGCAAACAAAACAGAAGATAGGAAATCTGAACGATTTGGA
>JANNWE010000519.1:0-8746 GCA_031414675.1 Cytophagaceae bacterium | reverse complement strand
AAAATGTAAATCCAAATATTGAAGATTTTGTACCCATTATTGAAAGACATTTTAAACAACCTGCCGAAGGCCTTGGAAATGACGATAGCCCCTCTGCTCATATGTGGCGAACATTAATTAAGCCAGACCGAGTACTTTAAATTGTAAATATTGATATGAAAATGAAAAATTTGTTATTCGCTTTTTGGTTGTTTTTATCCTCTTGTTCCAATAAATATTATTCAGAACAAGATTTTTATACGACCCAAAAGATAGACTCTCATGTTCATGTTCGAACTACCAATGATTCCATAGCAAATCTGGCCAAAGCCGATAATTTTCAATTGATTACTATCAATGTGAACCATACTGATTCTAGCCTTCAAGTACAAAAAGCGTTTACAAAATATCAGGTAAAAGCCAATCCCAAACAAATGTTATGGGTAGATGCCTTTAGTATGAAAAACTGGGATTCCCCAAATTGGGCAGAGGAAACAATTGCTTCGCTTAAAGAATCTTTTTCCAATGGGGCTTTAGGAATTAAAATTTGGAAAAATATAGGTATGGCCGAAAAAGATAAAAATGGGAAACTAATTATGATTGACGACCCTCGGTTCGACCCAGTAATTGAATTTGTTATCGCTCAAAATAAAACAATTTTGGGGCATTTAGGTGAGCCAAAAAACTGTTGGTTGCCTTTAGAACAAATGACAGTGAATAACGATAGGAATTATTTTAAAGCTAATCCACGCTTTCACATGTTTTTGCACCCTGAAATGCCTACCTATGAAAACCAAATAGATGCTCGTGACAAATTTTTGGCTAAACATCCTGATATGCGTTTTGTCGGTGCACATTTGGGTAGTCTAGAGTATAACGTTGATTCCTTAGCAAAACGACTGGATAAATTCCCAAACATGGCAGTAGATGTGGCAGAAAGGCTTGGGCATTTACAAGTACAGAGCCAAAAAGAGTATCAAAAAATCAGGAACTTCATTCTCAAATATCAAGATAGAATAATCTACGGAAGCGACCTCGTACTTTGGAATACAACTGACCCCATTCAAGCAAAAGAAAGATTTCATAAACGTTGGCTGGAAGAATGGGACTATTTCACCACTGACCACAAAATGACTGTAGAGCAGGTAAATGGAGAATTTTCAGGACTAAAATTGCCCAAAAAAGTGGTTAATAAAATTTACTATTCAAATGCCGTTAAATGGTTTGGAATTTAAATTAAAAGAAAGGAGAAGTTTTGTCTATCAAAAGAGTTCCCTTTTCTAATGAATTATTGAAGCATGACCTTTTGCTTTTACACTAGTTTTTTCATTTCTTAATATTTAATTGAAATTATAGTAAAATTCTAAAAAACCCTCTTAAATTTGGTAACTGATTTTTTAATAAATAAATCGCAAATAACCCTAAATCATGAATAAAATATTACTCCTATGCTTCATTACCTCATTTTGGGTAAATTCAGCTTTCAGCCAAGCCAACCAATCAATTATCGAATCAACTAATTCATTTCTTAATACCCTTCCAGCTGATGAATTAAAAAAGACCGTCTATGATTTTAATGACAGCTTAAGGTTCAAATGGACCAATCTGCCAGTCGGCATAGTGCCACGCCCTGGTATTGCCTATGGTTCTCTCTCAGATAAAAGTCGTTTGGCATTCCATCGGGTGCTTTCCGCCATGTTAAGTTCTCAAGGATATTTAAAAACGACCAGTATTATGGCACTGGATGACATTTTAAATACCCTATATCAAACCATGTTTGACGAAAATAAAATTAGCCAAAAAATGCTCACCCAAATGCAGAACCTAAAATGGGCCTATGGGAATTATTTTATCTCTATTTGGGGAAAACCTGATTCCAAAAGCCCATGGGGACTGAATTTTGGTGGCCATCATATGGCATTAAGTCTTACTTCTGATGGCAAAAATATAACGATGTCTCCCTATTTTATAGGAACTGACCCATCAGAAGTGAAATTTGGAAAATATGCAGGTCTGCGAGTATTGAGCAAAGAAGAAGACTATGGTTTTATGCTAATCAACGCACTTACAGAAGACCAAAAATCTTTGGCAATTCTTAAACAAGCTGTGCCCAAAGATATTATTACTTCCCCAAAATCTCAACAACGCATTGCAAGTTATTATGGTATACCAGCCAAAAAATTTGACAAAACTCAGATGGCTATTTTCAAAATGCTTATTCAAGAATATGTTCATAACTTCGAACATACTAAAGCCCACCAATTATATGACAAAATTATGGCCTCAGGCATTGAAAAGGTATATTTCGCTTGGATAGGAAGCATCGACAATAACAAACCGCATTATTACATCATCAATGGTCCAGATTTTTTAATTGAATATGACAATGTAGGCTTTCAAAATGATGGCAACCATATCCATGCTATCCTTCGCGAAAAAGGCAACGATTTTGGCGAAGATATTTTGAAAAAACATTATTTAGAATCAAAACATTGATTTAAATAATATTGATATTCAATTTTTTTGAAAAGAGTATTCCCCTTTGTAAAATTTGAAAGAAGAAAAAAATTATACTCTTTTTTCTAAATTCTAATTCTAAACTTAATAAAACATTTGGCTTTTTTAACCTTAACAATCATAAAAATGAATCAAAGAATACCTGTCTTTCTTTTAAATTTAGTTCTTTTTGGCTCTATAAGTGCCTTTTCTCAGGAATCACGTGATAAAATGATTGCAAGAGCAAAAGAGCTAGAACTAAAAACAGCCCCTTACAAAGCCCCGCCTGGCGACCCACTTTCGCATAATACTTCTGGTTTTGCCAAAATCATGTGTTCAGCAGTTTTTATAACTGGACTTAGTCCAGAATTTGCTGCAGAAAATGTGGGCTACTTTTCCAGTCCGTACTCAGAAAGATCAAAAGTAAGCAAGCCAATCATTGATTATAAAAAAAAGACGGTATCTATAACTCTTCCCAACGGCGTAGTCCGCACTGCCATATATACCAAAGGACAAGGCTGTATTACTTTACCTCAAGGAAAGTCTTCTCTAAATTTCAAACCTATTAATGTGCCTCGAAATTTGCCAGATGCCTCCACAACTCCTTGGCCAATGGGCGATGTTTTGCCCAATAGCCCTGTACCCAGAGAAGTAAACATGGATAAAGTGAATCAAGCTTTAAGTGCGGCTTTTGAACCTTCAGAAGCTCAAACTGCTGCCTTTATAGTTACGTATAAAGGGAGAATAATAGCTGAAAAATACGCAAACGGAATTACAAAAGACACCCCTTTGGAAAGTTGGTCTATGGGAAAAAGCTTATCAGCCACCATAATGGGGATTTTAATTAACGAAGGGGTTTATACTTTAGAACAACCTGCTCCTATTCCACAATGGCAAGGGAAAGATGACCCAAGAGCCAAAATTAGAATCATGGATATAATGCATATGTCAAGTGGCTTGTACTGCAGAGCACCACAGGACCCCGGCTACGACCCTTCTTTGGGCTACCCAGATCACTTATACTTATACACCGATGCTGGAAATTCATTCGAATATGCTGCTAACTTACCCCAACAATGGCTACCAAACACCGTAGGCCGTTATCGAAACTGTGACCCCGTTCTAACAAATTATCTTAATAGATTAGGAATAGAAAAACTCAAAAGAAATTATCATACGTTTCCTCAACAAGCCTTATTTGATAAAATTGGTGTAAGAACCATGATAATGGAAACTGACCCTGCAGGTAATTTTCTAACCCAGGGTTACGAGTTTGCTTCAGCCCGAGATTGGACCCGATTAGGCAACCTGTATTTGCAAGAAGGTGTTTGGAATAAAGAACAATTATTACCCCAAGGCTTTACACAATTTGTAAGTACACCCGCAGAACCTTGGGTTGCTGATGGCCGACCGATATATGGCGGATTATTTTGGGTAAATGGAGATGGTGGCAGACCTATCCCTAAAGATGCTTACATGATGTTAGGAGCTGGCGGACAATCAGTAACCATCATTCCATCGCACGACTTAGTAGTGGTTCGTTTGGGTCATTACAAAGGTGCCAAGGAAGGAGATATTGCCTTAAATAAAGCCTATGCTTTATTAATGCAAGCCGTTCCTGAGAAAAGTAGATGAGAAAAAAATTCAATAAATAGCCAAAAAGCATTCAAAATATATGGAACAATCAAGACGAAATTTACTTAAATCATTCACCGCCTTGGCGGGTGCTTCTTTGCTTCCCTCTGAAGTGCAAAGCCAAATAAAAGCTGGTTCATCTGTTTTAAAAAAAGGCGACCCAATTGATTTATCAGAATTCGTAAATCTATACGACTTTGAAAAAAACGCAGAAAGCAAAATGACCAAAATGGCTTTCGAATATGTAGCTAGTGGTGCCGCGGATGAATTTACGGTGAAGTGGAATAGACAAGCATTAGATAACATTAAGCTGAATCCTACTGTTCTGACTGATGTAACCAAAATTGATACCAAAGTATCGCTTTTTGGACACCATCTTTCCCATCCTATTCTAGTTGCACCCACGGCTTTTCACAAAATAATGCACCCAGATGGAGAACTAGCCACTGCACGTGGAGCAAGTGCCGCCTCAACCATTTACGTAGTCAGCTCTTTTACTACTACCCCCATTGAAGAAATTACGAAAGTGGCTACTCATCCACTATGGTTTCAGTTATATGTAAGAGATGACAGGGCATTTACAAAAGATGTTGTTCAAAAGGCAGAAGCTCAGGGTTGCAAAGCCATATGTGTTACAGTAGATACACCAGTTGGAGGTGTTCGTAATCGCCAACAAAGAGTAAAATTCAAATTACCTGATAATGTCAAAGCACCCTATATGGTTAGTTTGGGACCTCAGAAAAATCCACTTACTTGGAAAGATATAGAATGGTTACAAACTTGCACAAAAGTTCCTGTGCTTGTAAAAGGTATTTTAAACCCTGACGATGCTGAAAGAGCAATTCAGTCCGGAGTATCTGGTATTATCGTTTCTAATCACAGTGGAAGAAACCTAGACACTGTTCCAGCTACCATTGAAGCACTTCCTCGTATTGCCGCAAAAGTAAACAAAAGAGTACCACTCCTGATGGACGGAGGCATAAGAAGAGGAACAGATGTTTTAAAGGCAATTGCTTTAGGAGCTAATGCAGTTTTGGTGGGTAAACCCATCTGTTTTGGCTTGGCATGTGGCGGAGCAGCAGGTGTAGAAAAAGTATTATCAATACTCCAATATGAATTTGAGTTAGCCATGGCTTTAACAGGAAAATCATCAATTGCAAGTATAGATTCATCGGTAATTTGGAAATAATAATAAACATAAATAACCTTCAAAAATAAAAAATGAAAAAAAACACATTTAGCTATTTAATCCTTGTATATACTCTGATTATACTCCTATTTTCATTTGATTTAATTGCTCAAGAAGAAGAAGCCGGCAAAAGCGGCAAAGTGGAGGCTTCTTACCTCAATGAAGTGGGAAAACTAGCAAAAAGCACTCAAATTCTAGCGGCATTCCAATCAATTTTAGCTCAAAACCAGCGAAATCGCGAGGAACTTATTATGCTCACTGAAATACCAGCTCCACCTTTTATGGAAACAAAACGAGGAGTCCGATTTGCAGCTATGCTTAAAGAAGCGGGAGCCGATTCCGTTTGGACAGATAAGGTAGGTAATGTAATGGCGTTGCGAAAGGGTAAAAATTCGAAACGCTGCGTGGCATTCGATGCACACTTAGATACCGTTTTTCCAATAGATACGGATGTAAAAGTGAAAATAAAAGGAGATACATTATATGCGCCAGGTATTGGTGATGATACGCGCGGCTTAGTCATTGTTCTTTCGGTTTTAAGAGCTTTGGAACAAGCAAAAATTGAAACAGAATCTGATGTTTTATTTATTGGCTCTGTGGGCGAAGAAGGACTTGGCGATTTAAGAGGAGTAAAATACCTGTTCAGTGATCAAAGCCGAAAAATAGATTCATGGATTTCAATTGATGGGGGCGATGTAGGACGCGTAAACACTATGGGTTTAGGATCTAACCGCTATCGAATTACTTTCAAAGGACCAGGTGGTCATTCCTGGGGGCAATTTGGTTTAGCAAACCCCCAACATGCCTTAGGCTCGGCTATTCATTACTTCTCAAAAGTAGCAGACAAATTTACTAGGTCTGGAGCCCGAACCAGTTATAATGTGGGAAGAATTGGAGGCGGCACTTCGGTAAATTCTATTGCCTTTGAATCATGGATGGAAGTGGATATGCGATCTGAACTCCCGGAAAACCTTGTTCAAATAGATTCCCTTTTAAAATCGTGTGTTCAACAAGCTTTGAAAGAGCATAATGCAATGAAACGGATGGGACCCGCATTAACGGTAGATTTTAAAAAAATAGGCGACCGCCCTTCAGGAGAATTGCCCCAAACCCTTCCATTAATTCAGCGAGCAATGGCTGCAACGCTTGCTTTTGGTATTCCTCCGTTTGTATCCAGAGGTTCTACTAATTCAAATATTCCAATTTCATTGGGTATTCCCGCAGTTACTTTAGGAAGAGGCGGGAAAGCAGGAAATGCGCATTCTCTCAATGAATGGTGGTACGATGACGAAGGATATAAGGCAATTCAAGTGGCTCTATTGACATTAGTTGCCGAAGCTGGCTCCGTAAATCATTAATTTTAAAGACTTTAAACAACTTTAATCAGTAGCATTATTTCTAGTATCATCAAATATTAACAAACTTATACTTAACTATTTTATGAAAAGAATAGCTTTTCTTATTTTGATTTTAGCACTTTCTAATTTAGATACTTTTGCACAATCTTCCAAGTACCCTTCGCTTATTAACCTGTGTAAAGAACTCCGATTATTAGAGCGGACAAGTTTACCGAATGGAGTTCCTGACTATAGGGCAGAGACTATAAAGAAAATCAGAGGAACCTTAGAGCAATATAAAATAAGGCTAACAAAAATTGATACCACTACCTGGACTATTGAACAAAAAGTAGATTACGCATTGCTCAAAGCCGAAATGAATGCCTTAGACTACAATTGCCGAATACTTCAACCTTGGGCCCGAGACCCTGCTTTTTATGCCATTATTTTTGGTGAACAAAGCGACACGCCAGAACATGAAGGACCCACTAGTTTTGCTGCCATAGAATTGTGGCAATATAAGTTCCCTTTATCTGCAGAAGCTGAAAAAAAATTAATAGGACAGTTAACTATTATTCCGCCATTGTATGAGCAAGCAAAGGCAAATCTCACCGGCAATGCAAAAGATTTGTGGAGCGCAGGTACAACCAACATAAAAGAACAGTTATTGTTTTTGAATGAAATCTCACAAAATACAACAACAAATAGCAAAGCATTAAAAGATGCAATAAACAACTCAAAAATTGCTACAAATCAATTTATTTCATGGCTAGAAAAACAATTGCCAACAAAAAATGGGCCTTCCGGAATTGGGAAAGAAAATTATACTTGGCATTTAAAAAACGTTCTTTTGGTACCTTTTTCGTGGGAAGAAGAAGTTACCTTATTGAGCCGTGAACTTACCCGTGCTCATGCCTCTTTGCAGTTGGAAAGAGAAAGAAATAAAAATTTACCCGAAATGAAAGCTTTTTCTACCGAAGAAGAATTTAAAATTGGAACTGATTTATCATTAAAAAGAATGATGGATTTTCTTAAGAATAAAGAAATCTTACCAGTAAAAGCGTATATGGAACCCGAGGTACGTAAACATTTGGGCGGTTTTATTCCCGAAGACAAACGCAACTTCTTTGCCAACATTAGTTTTCGTGAGCCCAATGTATTGTATGCTCATTCTTCCCATTGGTTCGAAATTGCCCGACTAAGAGAAGAACCACATTCCAGTGAGTTAAGAAGAGAAGCTTTACCCTACAATATGTGGATGCAAAGGTCCGAAGGATTGGCTACAGCTTTTGAAGAGACTTTAATGCACGCTGGTTTGTGGGATAATTCCCCAAGATCTCGTGAATTAGTTTGGATAATGTTAGCCCAACGTTGTGCTAGAGGCTTGGCAGCTTTATATGCACAAGCTAACCTTATAAATTATGAACAAGCAAGAAAATTTCAGGTAGAATGGACGCCAAAAGGCTGGACCGGAGATGAAAGCTTAGTGGGCTTTGAGCAACACTTATATTTACGCCAACCGGGCTATGGTACCAGTTATGTAACTGGCAAATATTTTATAGAACGCTTAATAATGGATATGGGGCGTAAACAAGGTAATAATTTTAAGCTTTATAATTTTTTTGATTCTTTTTATAATGCAGGAATCATTCCTGTATCATTGGTTCGATATCAAATGACTGGTATGGATGATGAATTAAAGGGTGTTTTGAAAAAATAAAACAGTGTAAATGCTGTAACAGCTTGAGCAAATTGCTTAGCTTATAACAAACTTGACTCAAATCAGATAATTTCTGAAAGAACTGGTTAGATAATGTTCAACTTTTGAACCTATAGATTATTTAAAGAAATGGTTTCAAAACAGTTAAAAAAAGTGAAACACAAATAATATTTTTTAAGCTGCACATTATTCCATTCGTTACCAAACAGAAGAATTAGTAAAGAAATTAAGATTAATTTTAAAGTAAGTTTTATTCAAAACTCGGTATAAAACCACTTTTCGCACCCAATAGATAAAAAAAAATGGAAGATAACCAAAATGATGGTTTAAAAAGAGAGTTGGGCGTTTGGGATGTTGCCACTAATGTGGTAAATATATCGATTGCCAGTG
>JANNWE010000518.1:0-3767 GCA_031414675.1 Cytophagaceae bacterium | reverse complement strand
AAAATTGTTATGAAAGAAAAACAATCAAATTTTAAAAACTTAAAGAAATTAAGCATTTCTTTGGCCCTTCTTACTTCTACATTTTTTAGCTATTCCCAATCCTTGGATTCCACTAAAATTGCAGATTTGTCAGAATTAGTGGTAAAAGCCACCCGAGTGAATGAAAAATCTGGCATGGCTTATTCCGACGTTTTTCAGAAGGAATTGAGAAAGCAAAATTTAGGACAAGATTTACCTTTTTTATTAAATCAGTTGCCTTCAGTGGTAGTAACTTCCGATGCAGGTGCGGGTATTGGCTATACGGGTATCCGAATCAGGGGCACAGATCCTACTCGAATTAATGTTACTTTAAATGGCATTCCTTATAACGATTCTGAATCGCAAGGGGTTTACTGGGTAAATATGCCCGATTTTGCATCTTCGATTCAAAGTATTCAAATTCAAAGAGGAGTGGGTACTTCTACCAATGGTGCTGGGGCATTTGGAGGCAGTATAAATGTTAACACTTTGCAACTGAACAGGGAGGCTTATGGAGAAGTAAATGTTTCAGCTGGTTCATTCAATACCACTAAGGCAAACATGTTAGTTTCCACAGGATTAATAAACAACCGATTTGTGATTGATGCCCGCTTATCGAAAATTACTTCGGATGGCTTTGTAGATCGAGCATCCTCCAACTTGCAATCTTTTTATGTTTCTGGAGGATATTATAAAAAAAATTCTTTTGTAAGATTAAACGTTTTTTCAGGGAGTGAAAGGACCTATCAATCATGGAATGGTATTCCCGAAGCATTAGCAAAATCGGATCTGAAAGGAATAGAAGATTTTATTTCAAGAAATTATTATGATGAAAATTTTAAAAATGAGCTTTTGAAGAGCGGCAGGAAGTATAATTTTTACACCTATGATAATGAAGTGGACGATTATAAGCAAAGTCATATTCAGCTAATAAGTTCACTAAAAGTTGCAAAGAATTGGAGATTTAATCCCACGCTGCACTATACCAAAGGTTTGGGCTTTTATGAACAATATAAAAGTGACCAGAATTTAGTTAATTACGGATTGGCAAATGTTACATTGGGAAATTCCATCCTAAAAAAAACGGATTTGATTAGAAGAAAATGGTTAGATAATGATTTTTATGGGGCCGTTTGGTCTTTAGATTATGAAGGTTTAGGAAAATTAAGAGGAAATTTGGGCGGAGGATGGAACCAGTACTTAGGAGAACATTTTGGCGAAGTAATTTGGTCAAAATATGCTTCAAATGGAGACATTAGGCATCGGTACTATGAAAATAATACTACTAAGAACGATTTTAATACGTATGCAAAATTATTTTATTCATTAAATGAAAAGGTGGATGCCTTTGTAGATTTACAAGTAAGAACGGTAAGTTTTGATATGTTAGGCACTAGCGATGGAGTTGGAGATTTAGATTATCGCAAGTCGTATAGTTTCTTTAATCCAAAATTAGGGCTAAACTATCAAATCAATACTATCTCCTCTTTTTATGCGAGCTACGCAAAAGGTAGCAAAGAGCCTAGCAGACAAGATTTTGTGGATAATGCCCCCAAAGTTCCAAATCCGGAAATACTGCATGATTTTGAATCAGGATACCGCATCTCCTCAAATAGCTGGAAAGCCGAGGCCAATCTTTATTTCATGAATTATGTAAATCAATTGGTTTTAACAGGGAAAGTCAATCTTACTGGAGATGCCATACGATTAAATGTGAATAGAAGTTATAGAGCCGGAATTGAACTTCAGTTTGCAAAAGAAGTGTCTGAAAAGTTTAATTTGGCCATAAACTCTACTTTAAGCAGAAATAGAATCAAAGATTTCGACGAGGAAGTTCCAAGTTATGGGGATCTTCCAAATGAGGTCAATTCTTTAAAAAATACGGATATTTCGTTTTCTCCGAATATAATTTCTGGGGGTAGCATTAATTTTCTGCCTACTAAGAAAATAGAGATAAGTCTTATGCCCAAATATGTGGGAAAGCAGTTTTTAGATAATACCTCATCAGAAAACAAAAAATTGGATGCTTATTTTGTCAATGACCTTCGGTTTTCCTATCATATAAAAGCGAAGAACATTAAAGAAATTGATTTTAGTATTTTAATCAATAATTTATTTAATAAGAAATTTGAATCTAATGGCTATACATACAGCTATTTAACCGATTTAAAAATTGTTGAAAACTTTGTTTTTCCTCAAGCAGGCACCAATATTTTGGCTGGTTTAAGAATTCGATTTTAGATAATATAACTCCCTCATAGCCTAAAAAATCAGATTTTTCTGGTTGAAAATTGGTCATAGGGGCGTTAATCATTTTTAATTTACAAATTTGAAAATTTAAATTATCAATAGTAACTCGAAAAAGCCTCAACTTTGTTGATTTTTTTGTCTAATCCTCATAGAATTAAGGATATTGACTTTTTTTTCAATATTTTGCAGCATAAATTTTTTTTTATGATTCAAAAATCTTCTAATCAATTATTAAAACTCCTTGGTGTAGGCTTTGGAATTGCCGTAACCATTGGCGGAACTATTGGAACCGGTATTTTAAGAAAACCAGGCCCTATTGCCGCCCAATTACAAGAACCATGGTTGATAATGGCTGTTTGGGCAGCGGTAAGTATTTATGCTTTTTTAGGAGTTCTATGTGCCATAGAATTAGGTGTTTCCCTTCCACAAGCAGGTTCATGGTATGTTTATGCTAGAAGAGCGTTTGGTAATTATTTTGGTTTTGTAACTGGAATTACAAGTTGGTTGGGCACTGTAGCTGCATTAGGATTCGGAGCATTTACCATGAGTGAATACATTGCTATTTTAATCCCTCCAATGTCGGAATATTTAATTTGGTTGGCTATGGGTATTTTGATAGTACTTACCTGTTTTCATTTTACAGGAACCAAGTCTGGCGGGAGGTCGCAAGAAATTTTATCATTTTTAAAAGCTCTTGGTTTATTAATTTTTGTCATTCTTTGTTTTTTCAATGGACAGGAGTTAGATTATTCTGTTTTAAAAAGCACTGTAGAAAAAACACAGAAACCCGCCTTGCTTTTTGGAATTATTGCTACACTTCAAGCGGTTTTTTATACATTCGATGGATGGCATACCGCTTCTTATTTTTCTGAAGAAAACGAAGATCCTGCCAAAAATATGCCCAAATCTATGATTTTCGGTGTTTTAATGGTGATAGCAATTTACTTGTTAGTAAATGCAGCCATACTTTATATTATTCCAATTGAATATCTGGCAAATTCTAAACTGGCAGCTGCAGATGCAGTGCAACTTATTTTTGGGGCTAAGTCTGCAAAAATTGTTACGCTATTTTTGATGCTTTCTATTTTAGGAATGTTGAATGCCCAAATTATGTTTGCCCCAAGAATAATATTTTCTATGAGTCGAGATGGTTTATTTCATACTGCTGGACAAAAAGTTAATGCTTTAGGAACTCCTTCGGTTGCAATGCCAATTACAACTTTTTGCAGTGTTTTGCTTATTCTTTCCGGTAAAGAAATTTGTGGAGTTTTATCTGATATTGCCACTTTCTTTTTTGTAATGAGTTATACAGCAGGATTTGCTTCTCTAATAAAACTTCGAAAATCTGAACCAAATTTGGTAAGACCTTTTAAAGTCCCTGGTTTTCCTTTTGTACCATATTTATTATTGGTTTGTTCTATTTTATTTTTGATAGGTGCAGTTTTTCAAGATTTGAAAAGCAGTCAATTTGCTTTGGTTTTTTTAATAATCAGCTATCC
>JANNWE010000517.1:0-2324 GCA_031414675.1 Cytophagaceae bacterium | reverse complement strand
GCAGTATTGAGGCCTTTTATGTAAGGAGCTGGTTCCTTCCTAACACACAAGCCCTCTCGTGTGGTTTCTAATAAACCAATTGGATACCTTTCCGTCAAAAAAATGAATCGAAAAAATATACAAATATCTTCTAACAAGCGTCAATTTCCTTCTCCAATCTTTTACAATTAGAACGTATAAGTTTAAATAATGCATAGGCTGTTACCATGCTATTTGATTTCTTTTTTTATTGACATCATATTTTTGCAACCTAAACTACCCGCTCAAAACACTTTTTGATTTCGAATTCTAAATACTTTTAGTTTCAATTTTGAAAATCCAAAAAACCAGGTTCATCCAAAAGGCCTTTAATAAGTCTAATCATATTGTTAGACACTTCCCGCAATTACTTTTTTCACTTTCTTCTGAGGCTAGGTGCTGCTTTAGACACCTGCGAATGAAATATCCTTTGTTTAAATGAATAGATTAAAACTTAAATTTCTTTCATCCTACCCATCCTATAATGCAACATTTCGCTTAAGATAATTACCCAAAATCCTCTCCCACTCGGTCTCTCTAACAAAAAGAGTAAAACTAGGCATACACCCAAAAGATTGTGCAATCATCGTAGTGTGGAGGTAAAAGATCTTGTATTTACTTAGGAAGGTTTTAATCAGAAAGTAAGAAGAAGAGTAGAAAATCTGTATAATTTTTTTTAAATTTTTAATAGATTCTTACTTCAGTCGTTTGCGAATAGCAAAAGCGTCTTGAGGATTTTGGATCAAAAGTTGTTTGAAATGCTTATTAGTAAAACCTATTTTTTTTAGTCTTGGAATTAATTCTTTATCAATTTTATTAAATGCTTGGAACTCTCCTCCATCATCTTTTTCCGGATGATACCAACCAGCATCATGTGATATCAGGGTATATTTTAAAAAATTATTTACTTTCAATACATCTAATGATTGAGCATACCTATCAAAATTTCCCCATCCAATTCCATCCAAACTTATCCAAAATCCTTCTTTTGCGGCTTTTAAATAAAAATTCTTTTGAGTTTCGTTCTGGGCATGAACCCAAACAAAAGCATTTGGACTTACGCCCAAATCCTTAATGATTTGAACCTGCTCAAAGGCACTTTTCGAGAATCCAGTATGTGAGCAAATCGTCAATCCTGTAGCTTTATGGGTTATTGCGGCAGCCCGCACTAACTTTTTATGTATTTCTGATAGTTGATTGGAAGCATCAACTCCTATTTTGATAAATCCGGGTTTAATGCCCGTTTTTTCGATCCCATTTTCAAATTCATTTATCCATCTTTCAGCTAATTGTACGTCCGATTCTTCAAAGGCATATTTTGGCAAATGTTTATTTCCGTTGGCACCATAAAGCCCCGTATTTGTGATGATGTGAAGCCCAGTTTTTTGGCTTAATTCCCTATAGAGCAAGGGGTCTCTTCCAAGAAAATTGGGCGTACAATCAAAAAAAGTCTTATAACCCAAGGCTTTGACTTCGTTCAGAAAAGGGATCACTTTTTCTACGACCTTCTCCCGATTCCAACGCTCGATAGTTATTTTATCAGCTCCAATGAAATCAACTAAAATATGTTCATGAATCAAACATTTTCCCAACTGTCGTAGGAAGATTTTACCATTTACTGTATGAATGAAACCTTCATTTTTTAGTAATATCGGTGCCAAACATAGCTGAAGAAATGTTTTACGATTCATTATTTAATTTATTTACAAAATGACTAAAAAATTAAAGTATCCGCTTTTAGACAAAGCAAAATATCATCTTTTTTGCATTTAAACTAAAATATAGTTAGAATTTTTGGACTGGTTTGGGCTTCAATAGCATCCCTCTGATTGTGTTCTGTATATTCGTATCTATATTTTAGGCATGGGAATAAAGTATAGCGAATCTACTAGAATGCTTTATATGAGTGAAATTATTTTAAACGGATATCAATGGGATTACAAATCTACACCCCCACATACGTAAAAGGAGTAATCTGCTTTAATTCATATTTGGTTTTTTCAGATATGTCTAGCTTTTCAATGAATTCTTTAATGGCTCTTTCGGTAATTTTTTCGTTTTTCCGCGTCAATTCTTTTAATGCTTCATAGGGTTTTGGGAAACCTTCTCTTCTCAAGACAGTTTGGATGGCTTCTGCCACAACCGCCCAGTTTTCTTCTAAATCCGAGTCAATAGCGGCTTTATTAAGCTCAAGCTTCGATATTCCTTTTTGAAGAGATTTTAATGCTATTATTGTATGTGCAAGGGGTACACCAATATTTCGTAAAACCGTGGAGTCGGTTAAGTCTCTTTGCAGTCTTGAAATA
>JANNWE010000516.1:0-2779 GCA_031414675.1 Cytophagaceae bacterium | reverse complement strand
ACTTTGGAAGTTGAAAGTGTGGAGGGCGAAGGAACAGAGTTTGTGGTAAAATTGCCGATTTGAAACATATAATCCTAATTTTGTTACAAAAAAATTAAAAAAATACCCTAACTTTATTACAAATTAAACTTACATTTACCCAATCTTTATGTAAATATAGTAATGTATCATCGTAATATTCTCCAAGAACTTCAAGTTTGGCGGCTTTCCAAAAGTCGTAAACCCTTGTTAATCAGAGGGGCAAGACAAGTGGGCAAAACCACTGTTGTCAATGAATTTGCTCGTCACTATCAACAATATATTTATCTTAACCTGGAAAGGAAAGAAGATGCAGTTATTTTCCAAAATTACGCTCGCTTTTCTACTTTGGTGGAGGCTATTTTCTTTCTAAAAGACAAGGATATTCAGCAAACGGATACCCTTATTTTTATAGATGAGATTCAGGAAGTACCAGAAGCCGTTAATTTGTTGCGTTATTTTTTGGAAGACTTTCCCCAATTTCATGTCATAGCCGCAGGGTCATTACTCGAAGCCGTTTTGAATGAAAATATAACCATGCCCGTAGGCAGGGTGGAGTATAAAGTACTTCGTCCGATGGCTTTTAATGAGTTTTTAGAAGCAATGGGCGAAAAATCTGCCTTGCAACAATACAATACCGTTCCGATTGTGGAATTTGCTCATGAAAAACTGCTGCAACTTTTTCTTACCTACACGCTCATTGGGGGCATGCCAGAAGTGGTAAAACACTATGTCGAAAATCGAAATCTGACCGCATTATTGCCCATTTATGAATCGCTGTTGGTGTCGTATATGAATGACGTAGAGAAATACGCCCGTAATAGTACGATGGTGCAAGTGATTAGGCACGTTATCAAAAGTATGAGCGTGGAGGCTGGCAACCGCATTAAATTCCAGCATTTTGGGCAGTCAAATTACGGCAGCCGAGAAGTAGGAGAAGCCATCAGAACCGTCGAAAAAGCCCTTTTATTGTATTTGGTTTATCCTTGTACAACTACTTCCTTACCACTACTTCCCGATAAAAAAAAATCTCCTCGATTGCAGTTATTAGACACGGGCTTGATGAATCACCTGGCTGGCATTCAGAAAGAAATCATCGGTACGCAGAATTTAGACCTTGTGTATCAAGGCAAAGTAGCAGAGCATATTGTTGGGCAGGAATTACTTGCTGCGAAATTTAACGTACTAAGCGAATTACATTTTTGGACTCGGGAAAAAAAAGAGGCCGTTGCCGAAGTGGATTATATCTATGTTTTTGATGGACAACTTATTCCAATTGAAGTAAAATCGGGAGCTACTGGGCGGTTGCGGTCATTGCATTTTTTTATGGAAAATTCGCCACAGCACTTGGCAGTAAGGATTTATGGCGGAAAACTGAACATAGATGAACTAAAAACCCCGAAAGGGAAAGTTTTTCACCTACTTAATTTACCTTATTACCTTACTGGGCAAATAGAACAGTATTTGACTTGGTTTGGTGGACAACATGCTTAAAAATCAACTATCTTTATTTCTATAAGCTCTTTTCTATGAAAACAATAACCCTTACCCTCCTTCTCGCATTCTTAAGCATCCTTGGCTTTGCCCAAAACCGACAAGTCGTTGACAGCTTAAAACATGCATTAGCCATTGCTATACACGACACAAGTCGGGTGTTGGTTCTGACCGAATTAGGTGTACAATATAGACTTAATAATGCTGATTCTTCTTTAATCTATGGCAATAAAGCCTTGGCTTTGGCTAAACAAATTAAGTTTCTGAAAGGGGAATTGAAGAGTATGTATGTAATAGGCGTTGCCTACAGGCAAAGGGGTAATTACACAGATGCATTTACTATGGCTCTGAAAGGTCTGAGAATGGCTGAAAAATACCAGAATTTAGCAGACATAGCATATTTCCAAAATTCGCTGGGTAATATTTATAACGATTTTAAGAATCAAAAAAAGGCAATTTATCACCTTCACATAGCCATAAAAATTGCAGAAAGTTTACGAGATGAAAGAAATGTAGCACAAAGGCAAGCGAATTTAGCATTCGCTTATTTTGAAAGCAATCAATTGGATTCGGCCTTCTTTTATGCTACCAAAGCCCATCAAGTAGCCCTTCGATTAAAAGATAAACAGCTGTTAACCATTACATTGAGAAATTTAGGAAGAATTAAATTTGCCAAAGGCAATTTCCCTGAGGCTTTGGATTATTATCGGCAGAGTCTCCAAAACGCACTAACAACAGATAACCTTAACATTAAAGGTTACTCGGCTTACATCTATAATCTCATGGGGGCTGTTAATCTAAAAAATAGCCAAACCGATTCCTGTATTTTTTATGCAAAACAAGCTTTGCTACTTGCCCCAATATCTCAGCAAAAGCAAAGAAGGAATATAGAATCTTATACCTTGTTGGTAGATGCCTACAAATCAAAAAAAGACTTCCGCCAAGCTCTTGCCTACAAAGAATTGTTAGACGCTACCAAAGAAGAATTGTTTGGAGAAAGCAATATGCAAGCCATCCAAACCCTACTTGACCAAGACCAAGAACAGCAAAAACAACTTGAAATAGAAAGAATAGCCTATCAGAACCAATTAAAGCAAACTACTTTTTTGGTGGGTTTAGGGGTATTTTTGCTCATTGCGATTATTCTTTACCGTAACAACAGGCAAAAACAAAAGGCAAATATTATTTTAGAAAATACACTCTCAACCCTCAAATCCACCCAAGCCCAACTCATCCAATCCGAAAAATTAGCCAGCCTCGGTGAACT
>JANNWE010000515.1:0-13373 GCA_031414675.1 Cytophagaceae bacterium | reverse complement strand
GCCCTACCCTAAATCCACTGTGGAACATTTTCATATGATTCCTTGATTTTTATTTCTTTTGTCCTCGGCAAATTATTAATGGCTTGTGTTGCCTTTTTATCAGCATAATATTCTTTTTTCACTAACCAATTTTCACCTATTATCTTGCCTAAAAGCTTATCCAATGGCATTTTTATGGCTAGGTTAATTAAGCCAGCTAATTTTGATTGAAAAGTTGGTGCTAACTTTCGATAACTAATCGAGAAACTGCAATCCAAATAGGTCATATAGTGCCAATAACCGCTCGGCATAAATATAGAATCTCCATGTTCAAGCACACATTCATACCCTTTTACATAGGCCAAAGCGGGATATTTAACCAAATCTATTTTATCATGATCGATTAAAGAATACGTATTTAAAGGCAAACAATAGAGAAGGTCCGAATATTCAGGTGCAATTAGGACTACCTTTTTTCTGCCGCCAAAATGTGTCAAAAGCACATTGGACATATCTACGTCATAATGTATTCTTACCGTAGTGTCTTTACCTCCAAAAAACATATAGCCCATATGGCCTAATATGCCTTTAAATAGCGCTGGGCAAGGGAATTCTGCCCGTAAATTTGGGTTACTTTTAAAAAAATTAAATAGGAAAATTCTTAAATTTGTCTTCTCATTTTTAGAAATAATATTCAAGAAATCTGCAAATTTCATCTTCAAATCTGGCTTTGTAAATGCCGAACTAGCACTTTTTTTATTGGCATTGTCAAACACGTCAATTTCCAAATCACCCATTTCTTCCTTAAAATATCGAATCGACCATCGTTTACCTGCTAGTGTATCATGAACGAGGCCTTTAATTACCACTGGCTTTTGCGGTTGGTAATACCGATGATTAAAGTTTTCTAAATCAGCATATTCCAGAGTTTCAATTGGTTGACGTAGGTTCATCTTTTGTTAAATTTTAATTATTCTTTGCTTACAATATTTAATAAACAGATTGTAATTAGAATTCCAGTATAAGAGTTTACAACCTAAGGCAAAGGTGCAATAATTGAAAAATTATGAGTTATAGAATTTTAATGAATGTTTATGAGATTCACACATTCTGGCTATAAAAATTGAACGCTTTGATTTTATAAACACCCATTTTTGAAAAAGATAAAAGTTCTCTTTTAACCTGCAAAAGCTGAACAATAAAGTTTAGCTCATACTATAAAAAACCTTTAAAATTGGGGATTTTGAAAGGCTTTTTTTAAGAATCATAGCTGAGTCGCATTCATGATTTTTTAACCCAATGCTTTTAATTGGGTAAACAATTCCTTTTGTTCTACGCTTTGTGCAACTGGTATTTGTACTTTTATTTGGATATAGAAATCGCCAAAAACCCCCTCTTTTTCATAAACGGGCATCCCTTTGCCTTTAACTCTAATTATTTTTTCATTTTGCATACCCTCAGCTATTGGAATTTTCAAGGAATTGGTTAAGGTTTTTACAATGATATTTCCTCCCAGAACAGCTGTGTACAAATTTATAGTTTCGATAATGTGCAAATCGTCGCCTTTTCTTACGAAACCAGCATCCGGTTTTACTTTAATTCTTACAAACAAATCACCCCTAAGTTCTTTAGATGAACCTAGTGCACCTTTGTTTTTGATTCGAAGCAGTTGATCTGTATACGAACCAGGCTTGGTTGTAACTCTTAGTTTTTCATTTTCTAACTGAATAATCCTACTCGTACCAGTATAAGCTTCAGCAAGAGTAATTTCCATTTCAGTTTCATAATCTCCACCGCGTCTAGCTTGTGATTTGCCTCTTGATTTACCAGAACCACCAAAAAACTGCTCAAAAAAATCAGAGAAGTCAGTTGAATTACCAGACCCAAAGTCATTATATTGGGAATTTCCAAAGGGGTTCCCTTGATTTTGATTCTTGAATTGGCCATTATTTTGCCAATTTTCACCTAGATCATCGTATTTCTTACGTTTTTCGGTGTTACTAAGCACACCGTTGGCTTCATTGACAAGCTTAAATTTTTCTTCTGCCTCGGTATTACCTGGATTTTTGTCGGGGTGAAACTTTACTGCCAGACTACGAAATGCCTTCTTGATTTGATCGATAGTTGCTTTTTTATCAACACCAAGAACTTTATAATAATCTATATACTCCAATTTTTTTCTATTAAAGGGTGATGTGTCAATTCATTGCATTTGTGAGCACTTATTTGCTTAAAAGCCAAACCTAAATTCTCTAGCACATCTGTAATTAACATACTTTCCACACTTTGTTTTTTCAGTGCTAAATCAGCGGCAAAACCATGTAAAAATACTCCAATTTTTGAAGCATCTAACGGTAAATAACCCTGTGAAAGTAGGGAAGTAATAATTCCTGTCAAGGCGTCTCCAGACCCCCCTTTGGCCAACCCTGAGTTCCCTGTACTATTAAAAAAAACTCTCCACTGCTAGTAATGAGAGTTATATGGCCTTTTAACACAATTACTATTTTATACTCCTGGGCTTTTTCAATGGCAGTCTTAATTCTATCCTGTGAACTTTTGTGATTCCCAAAAAGCCTTTCAAATTCTTTGGTATGTGGAGTAAGTATTGTATTTTGTGGTAGGCTTCGGAAAAGATTTTTATGGGTGGAGATAATGTTCAAGCCATCTGCATCTATCACTAGTGGGCTGGTATTTTCTGCAATGAAATGAGTTAGCATTTGTGTTGATTCTTTGCCTGTTCCTATCCCGCAGCCAAGACCTACAGCAGTGAAAGTGTTTAAATTATCTGCATAATTTTCACGAATCGCTAGCATTGCTTCTGGAATTGCAATTTGTAATACCATTCTTTCCTCTTGCGGGACTGAAACAGTTAGTAGACCTGAACCCGTTCGCAAACATGCTCGAGCGGCAATTATAGCTGCTCCCATCTTACATTTGCCTCCAAGCACTAAAAAACTATGTCCACAGTCGCCTTTTTGAGAATTCTCAATTCGGGTTTTTATTAGACCACCAATACATTCTTTTGTGAGTACTTTCATTTTCCAGAATTTTATCCCTTGGGTTAAGCCAACACAATTTCAAACTAAACCGAGATGACGTACTATCCCATAGCTATCCTATTTTACAGGTATTAAATTTAATTGATTCAAAAAAACTGTTTCGGTATCTTTGAAAATGAAGCAAAAAAAAGCTTTTCCTTTTTAAGATGCCCGTTTTTTTCTATCGTATTTTTTCTAAAATCTTCCTTTTATATTCTTGGTTTTAAATCCACAACGGCTATTTCAGTTGGTTTGATCCTTCCTGACTTCTTCTGCGCATAAATTGCAGTAAATTCTGCTCCAAAAAACAATATCATACTAGTATAGGAAACCCACAGTAAAATAAGTACAATGGAACCAGCGGCCCCATAACCCGAGGCTGGATTGCTCTTACTAAAATAAAAAGCAAGCCCACTTTTGCCCATTTCAAATAACACGCCTGTTAAAAGAGAACCTACCCAAACATGATTCCATTCTATTTTACAATCGGGAAGTATTTTAAAAATCATTGCAAAAAGCAACGAAACCACACCCAATGAAATAAGTGTGTTCAATAAATTAAAAGCCACCGATGAGAACAAAGTAGTATTGCTTTTAAATAGGTCGCTCAATGTGGCCAATAAAGTGGTTATTACTAAGGACACTAAAAGCAAAAATACGATGCCTAAAATTAATCCAAACGAAAACAATCTTGCCTTTAGAACTTTTATAAAGCCCTTCTCTTTTTTTACTTTCACCTTCCATATGGAATTCAGTGATTTTTGCAATTCTACAAATACGCCTGTAGCTCCCATGAGCAAAATAAATACACCAAAAATAGTTTTAATCATAGATGTTTGCAAACCGTTTGCCTTCAAAAGCATATATTCTATCTGGCTTGCTGTTTCTACTCCCATTGTGGCAGATATTTCTGACACAATTTGCTGGCTAACCGTTTGTTTATCAATAAAATAACCAAGCAATGAAAGTATTAATATCAGCAAGCCAGGAATACTAAAAATTGCGTAGTAGGCAATTACAGCACTTTGTCTAAAAGGGTCTTTGTCATTCCAAGATTTGAATGTTTTTAAGAATATTTTTAAAAACCCTAAAAAGACAAGTTTCATTTTTAAATTGTTATTTTTCCAACCCAATAGTAGCTCCAACTTAAAACATAAACCCAAGTGAAACTTGACCTACAGCGTTTTTACCAGAACCCAAGGCGGTTATTAGATTGTCGTTTCCGACTTCCATTAAACCTTGATTGTATCTGATTCCGATGAATACCTTTTTTAAATTAAATTTCAGACCTGCGGTAAGTCCAGCATCCACTTTATTAAAGCCATTAACTATTACACTATTGTTTGTATATTCAGTATAAACTGGCTTGTTGATTAAGAAAGAAATAAACGGCCCCACGGTAAGGTCAATGGTTGATAATTTAAAAGCAACCGGAACCAACAAATCTAAAGTGTTCATTTTCAATGATTTCTTTTCACCAAGATATTTGTAATCAGTACCTTTGGTAGAAAAACTAATCTCGGGTTGAACGGATAAAAATTTGGGTACAAGAGGCAAATCTAAAAAAGCTCCAAAATGAAAACCGTATTGATTACTGCGATCTGGCAGATTTTTGAATGAAATATTTGTTGCATTTAAACCGCCTCTTAAGCCGGCATTTATTTGTGCTTTAGAAATAATTGTCGTAAGTATTAATAGGCAAATTGTAGAAATTAAAATCTTTTTCATCATTTTTAATATTTAATTTTTGAAGTTTTCAAATACTATTTTGAACTCCCTTGGTACTGTTTTATTTAATTCGTTATTATAATCCCGCCGACGCTTTGGCCTCTGCCTTCATTTTATCATTAGCCATAATTGCAATTTCAACTCGGCGATTGAGAGACCGATTATATTCTGAGTTGTTTGAAACAATTGCTTGGGTTTCTCCTTTCCCGCTGGCTCTTAATCGACTTCTTCCAACACCTATTTCATCCATATAGTTTTTAACAGATGCTGCTCTACGTTCAGATAGTCTTTGATTTGTAGCATTTGATCCCACATTATCCGTATGGCCCACTATCAGCAAATCAGTGTCGGGGTATTCGTTTAATGTACCCGCAAACTTCTTGAGATCACTCTTATTATCATCATTTAAATAAGATTTGCCGAAATCAAATAGCATCTTGTTATCGAATGTTACCATTATTCCCTCGCCAACACGTTCCACTTTGACAGTTTTACCCAATTCATCTTCTATTTTTTTTGCTTGCTTGTCCATACTACTACCGATAACAGTACCAACTGCCCCCCCAACAGTAGCACCTAATATAGCACCAAGGGCTCCATTATTACTTTTGCTACCTATTATCCCTCCAATTACCCCAGCAGTAGATGCCCCAATTATTGCCCCTTTTTGAGTATTATTCAATTTAGATTTTGGCTTTTGTTTGGTCGTTGAACTTTGAGTTTGTGCAAAAAGGTCACTTTGATGGCTAACAATTAGAATTAAGCTAAAAATCAGCGTTTTGAGATTTTTTTTCATTAGTATTTAATTTTTTTAATATAAATTTTTTTGGTATAAAGTATCCAAAACGAACTGTCCCAAGCCAACTACTTGTTTTAGAAATAGAACTCGAAAAGGTCATTTTTTGTCGGATACTTTATGATGCAAAGGTCATTAGGAATCTCAGCTTACTGCTTATATAATTGTAGATAAGTGTTTTATAATTCACACATTTAAGATCAAAGGAGGATTGTTTAATTACAAGTATTCAAGTCTACCTTAGAAATAGCTTCCCCCATTTTTATGCATTTAGGAGATTTAATTTAACGAATATTTGTTGCATTAGAAGGGGAAAATAGATAAAAAGCCCATTCTAACAGAGACAAAATAGTGTATTTCTTACTAGTAAAAATTTCGATAGTAAAAAAACACTATCTATTTTGCTTAGCACTTTGTCACTAAATAAATACCCTCTTTGATTTGGCCATAAAAAGTATCGATTAAACCAGGGCTTCTTTGTGATTCAAATCTTAACACATTTTAGATAATGTGTGGATGATATAAATCATAAAAATAAATGTGTAAGAATTAGCAATGTGAAAGAACCCACCTTTACACCTTTAAAGTTCAATATAATAAATGAAAACAAACGATAAATTACAGACAGACGTTCAAAACGCAATTACAATGGAGCCTTTACTACATCTTGTAGAGATTGCTGTTACTGTAAAAGATGGTGTGGTAACTTTAACTGGGACAGTTGATAGCTACCTTAAAAAAATAGATGCAGAAAACACGACCCAAAAAGTGGTAGGAGTGAAAGGCATTGTTGAAAATATAGAAGTTAGGTTTCCAAGCAATTGGACCAAAACCGATGCTGAAGTTGCCAATGAAGTCTTTTCTGCTTTGAGGAGTAACTATAAAATCCCAAATGATAAAGTAACAATAAAAGTTGAAAAAGGATGGGTAACTCTTGAAGGCGAATTACCTTGCAATTATCAAAGACAAGCAGCAAAAAACGCAGTAAGTAATGTATCAGGTGTTAAAGGAGTATTTACATATATTAAAATTAAATCGGAATCAAACAATGAAATGGAAAAATACGAGGTAGAAAAAGCAATTAGTCGGAACTTGTACGTTGCAGATTGTGATATTAATGTTGAAGTTTCTGGCACAACCCTTACTTTAAGTGGACAAGTATTATCTTGGTATCAAAAAGAAGAAGCTGAGCGTATTGCGTGGAGTTCTCTAGGGATTTGGCATATAAAAAATGAGCTACAAGTAGGTTTTGAAAATGCTTTTTAAGACATACTAGAACGATAGAAGATTTTCTCTTCCACCTTTTTAGATGTAAAAACATATGGTTTCATGCTTCTTCTTATGGTACGAATTTATGTAGATTTGTTCAATTTCCAGGTTTTAACTCAAAGGTTTATTGGAGCATAATTCAATCGCAACACCATCCACTTTTAATAATTTTGAAAATTTAGGTTCTTCTTCTTTAAAAGCGTCGTCAATTTACTCCTTTTATATCTATGTGTAATTTTACTCAAGTGTGAATTTTATAAAACGTTCAACTAATTGTGTAACAATATATATCCAAGAGAATAGACCTTTGTAATGTTGTTGTAAACCAATACAAAACATAATTATTAAATAAATGAAAAATTTCACTAAATGCTCTGTTTTACTTTTAATGCTTTTAACCATAGTTCCTTTTCAATCCATTGGTGCTAAGGAAAAACCGAAAGCCGAAAACAAAATTGAATCCGCTGAAGCAAAATTGTTAACAGAACGTATTGTTCAAATCAAGGAAATGAATAAAAGTTCCATGACTAGAAGCGAAAAAAAGGCCTTACGTAAAGAAGTGACGAAAATCAAAACGAAATTGGCTAGTTTGAATGGGGGTGTTTATTTGACCACAGGGGGAATTATTATCATTATTTTGCTTTTGATTCTTCTACTATAAAAGGGCTTAAAGTATAATAGATTTAGTAAGAATTATTTCCATTAAATACTAAAATCAAAGTTATGTTTGCCTTTTTAGGCAATTTTCACACTATTACTTTTACGATTTTAAACCTCATTTATTCCAGATAATGTAAGTTAACATCAGCGTAAAAGTCAAATATAAATTTTATTAAAGGTTAAAATTGGACAAGGGATCAAGGAGTTTGCTGTACTATTTCAAAACAACAAGCAAACATTCACAGATTAATTAAATCCGTTCCTCCCGTCCTTTTTTTTCCTTATTTTTTAAAAACCACCTCATTTTCGCTTTCATTGCTGAGATCGAAATCTGTAAAATTCTTTAAGGTTATGAGCGTAATTTGCTCCATGGCTTCATGCGTAAAAAAACCCTGGTGTGGAGTAACCAGCACATTATAAAACGACATGAGTCTTCCTATAAGATCATCATCTATTAAATCATCAGACAAATCTTTAAAGAAAAGATTTTCCTCTTGTTCATACACATCAATTCCCAAACTACCTAAAACACCAGATTTCAAAGCCTCAAGCGCTTGTGAGGTATTTATTAACCCACCTCTACTTGTATTTATCAGCATCGTACCTTTCTTTATTTTTTTAAATGCAATGCTATTAAATCGATGCCTAGTCTGAGGATTTAAGGGACAGTGAAGCGATATAACATCTGAATTGGCTAACAGGTAATCAAATGTAACATAGGAAACCCCTTTGTTTTTAAGCTCAGCAGATTCAACGATATCGTGGGCTAATACATTGCACCCAAAACCTAGCATAATTGTGCAAAACGCAGACCCTATTTTGCCAGTCCCCACTACCCCAACAGTTTTTTCAAATAAATTAAAACCCATTAAGCCATTTAAGGAAAAATTATTTTCTCTTACCCTATTATAAGCTTTGTGGGTTTTTCTATTCAATGTTAAAATTAAAGCCACTGCATGCTCTGCCACTGCATGAGGCGAATAGGCAGGTACACGTAAAACCGTCATTTTGTGTTCCGAAGCGGCTTCTAAATCCACGTGATTAAAACCGGCACTTCGAAGGGCAATTAACCGAACGCCAATGTCGTTAAGGATTTTTAAAGTGGATTTGTTTAATTTATCATTGACAAATACGCAAATTGCAATAAAGCCAGTGGCTAAATTTGCTGTATTTTCATTTAAGGATGCTTCGAAGTATATCAATTCATGAGTTGCTTCAGAATTATATTTATCGAAATACTCTTTTTCATAGGGTTTAGTACTGAATATGGCAACTCTCATGGTTTTTCTTTTGTAAAATCTTACTGACATTGTCCAAGAGCTATCCAAATTATTATAAACACAATGATGCTTCCAAAACACCCTCCACCCAACTTTTTGGCACCATAGCCTGCTATCAGTCCTTTAAAAATATTGTTCATTTTCTTTGATGTTAAAATTATAATAAATTGAATATTAATACACTACACATTATCAATAAAATTAAAATGGGTCATTCAATCCGCTGATTCTGATTAATTTTTTGTTTACAAATTCATTTATACCCAATTCCGCCAGCTCACGTCCATAGCCAGACCCTTTTGTACCGCCAAAAGGCAAGTCGGCTTGCGTCCAGGTAGGATGATTTATAAACACCATACCCGTGTCTATTTGCTCAGCAACTCGCTTGCCTCTTTCAATATCCTCAGTAAAAACCGACCCACCTAAACCGAAAGGAGAATCGTTCGCTAATGCTATGGCTTCTTTTTCATCTTTTACTTTATAAATACAAGCAACAGGACCAAATATTTCTTGATAATAGATGGGATTTTCTGGAGTTATATCTGTAAGAATTGTAGGCTGCATAAAAGCACCCTCTCTATTGATTCTTTTTCCACCTATTAATGCTTTTGCACCCCCTTCAATACCCTCATTTACCTGTTTTTCTACATGTTGTGCTGCCGATTCGGTACTTAATGGACCAAGTTCAGTGCTTGGTTCCATAGGATCGCCGACTTTTATGTTCTTCATCTTTGCAGTAAATTTTTCTAAAAACTCTTTATACACCTTTTCAACTATAATAAAGCGTTTAGAAGCTATACAACATTCCCCGTTATTATTATTTCTACCTATAATGCCCCATTCAACCGCTTTATCTATATTAGCATTCTCCAGCACAATAAATGCGTCGCTGCCGCCTAGCTCTAAAACAGATTTTTTTACATGTTTACCCGCTTCGCTAGCTAAACTCGCACCGGCCTCTTCACCACCTGTTAATGAAACACCTTTTATCCGCTTATCGGCAACCAAAGTCGATGCCCGCTTGCCAGAAAGCAATAAATTGGTATAAACCCCTTCAGACGCTCCTGCCTCTCTAAACAAATCATGAATTTTAATACCACACTGAGGCACAATTGAGGCATGTTTTACTAAAATGGTGTTTCCAATCATCAAGTTTGGTGCTGCAAAACGTGCCACTTGATAAAATGGAAAGTTCCAAGGCTGAACGCCCAAAAGCACACCTATGGGACAGTGTTTTATATAGGCCTCGCCATATTTTGGATTTAGGGTAATGTCTTTCAAAAACTTACTGCCATTGTTTGCGTAATAATCAAAAATATCGGCACATAACAAAATTTCTCCCTCGGCTTGAGCAATAGGTTTACCCATTTCTAGGGTAATTAGCCTTGCCAATTCCATCTTTTTGGCTCTAAGTAACTTAGCCACTTTATTCAAAAGGTTTGCACGATTTTCATAATCATAGTTTTTCCAAATACGAAAAGCCAATTCTGCTTTATTAATGGCAACGTCAACTTCTTCGTTTGTCATTTCATCAAACGACATCAAAATCTTATTTGATATCGGGTTCACCGTTTGAATTGCCATATTTTCATTAAATGTTAGTCTTTTAAATATTCATTTCCCATACTGGGTTCGATAATTAAATTCTCGTTTCCATAAAGCTTTATTGTGCTCAAATGAGGTAGATTTTCAATAAAATTATAGATAATTTTATTGAATTTTTCAGGCTGTTCCAAATTTGCCAAATGACCTGCCTTATTAACAACCTCAATTAGAGCGTTTGGAATATTTTGTTGCAAATAGACAGATTGTTCTATAGGCGTCAATTGATCTTCACTGCCACAAATAATTAAAGTGGGCACATCTATTCGATGTAATGAATCACATAAAGGTTCTCGATTAGCTAAAGCATCTAACGTAGCTATGATAGCCTCAGGAGAAGTGGCCAATATGCTTTGTTTTACCGTTTTTACCAATTGCAAATTATGTTTTAGACTTGCTCTGCTGAATAACTTCTTAGTGAAATTTTCAGCAAAAGACTTTAAACCAAAACTTGAAATTTCTACAATAGCATCTTGCCTATTTTCCTTCATATCAGGAGAATCCCCAATACTTTGAGTATCGGCTAAAATTAATGCTGAGAATCTATCTGGAAAGCGTTTAACGGCATTCATTACAATATAGCCGCCCATCGAAAAACCACAAACCACTGCCTTTTCTATATGCAAACTATCCATTAAAGCTAGTAAGTCCTCTGAAAAGAGATCGATGCTTACGGGACGAAAATTTTGGCTCGTTGATTTTCCAAATCCCCTAATATCATAGGTAATTACATGATATGATTTACCTAAAAAATCGGCTTGATGTTGCCACATGTGCTTATTAAATGGAAACCCGTGAACAAAAATGATAGGCGAAAGTCCCTCTCCAAACGCTCTATAACTAATTTTAATACCATTAGCATCTATGAATTGGTCATGTACTTCTTGATTCATTATTTTCGCTTTATTATTCAAATTTCTGATATTACTTTACATTCCATTGCACAATTACCGCTAGCAATTGCTACGGTTTTTAGATATCCTAAATCTTCAAATCTTTCACATTCTTTAGTAGTTCTAGCACATAAATCCTCACATCTGTTGCAATTTTCTTGCAAATAAACGCTTTCACTAGCCAAAGCCTTTAAGTTTAAAATACATGCTTCTCCACAGGCAGATAATAATTGTATAAGCGATTCCTTCTCGATGAGAACCGCATCATTTTTTATCCTATTTATTCCTCTAAGGCACGCAACAGCACATGCTGAGCAGGCGTCAATGCATTCCTGATAAATTACATTTTCACTAAAATTCATATTTGAAATTTTTTTTATAGAATATTCTTAATTGCTGCAATATTTTTTTATTGCTGTTTTCAATTGAACTATATCCACCAACAATGCTAAAGCCATTAAAAAATATGTAGCGATTTGATTCAGATAGGGAGTTCCCATTTACTTTCTTTAATTGTCCACAGCAGTTCATTTATAAATAACCTAGCAAGTTTATCCGTAGTCGCTTTATCTGTGGCAATCCCGTTTTCATCAAATGTCTTTTCTACATTGGGCACTGGAAACATGGCTGTAACCATAGTGGCTCCTATTTTCCAAAGCGAAAACTGCAATAAGACAATAGCCTGGGAACCACCAAATGCCCCTCCCGATACCGTTGAAATGGCTATAGGCTTATGGTGCCACTCCTTGTAAAGAAGATCAATTACATTTTTCAAACTTGCAGGATAGCCACCATTGTACTCAGGAGTCACAATTAATATTCCGTCTGCAGCTATAATTTTTTTTGTAAACTCCAGCACTTTTTTGGAAGGATTTTTCTGTTCGCTTAGTTTTTCATGAAAAAGAGGAAAATCATAAACCATTAAGTCCACAATTTCAGCTTTTGCAAGTTTGTTCTCCGATAAATATTTTTGGAAGTATAAAGCCACCCTGTTACTTTTTCGGCCGGTGCGTATGCTTGAGGATATGATTACGATGTTTGTCATATTATGGGGTTATAGAACCTTTTTGAGTATCCATTTTATTTTCCCCAGTTACCACTGAGGATATGAATTTGAAGCAATTCACCATTTTATTCCCTTCCACATCCCAATAATAAGCATTTTTTATATGGACTTTAATGATGGTTATATTTTTATCTTCCTTTCCATTTTTAAACCAAATACTGCCAACTGGCGACCATAAATCGTTAATTTTACTTTGATTAGTTATTATTTTTGCTTCCCCATTTACAATCAAATAGCTATTTTTTCCTGGGTGGGCAAAATAGAGTTGAACCATATTGTTCTTTTGTATATCGCCATTTTTTACACTATCTATATCGCTTAAAAACCAAATATAACCTTGGTCATCTATTTCGAGGGCAGTCATTGGACGCACAGCCCCCCATTCGTTTTGATGTACCGAAGTGCTAAAAAGACATACTTTTATTTCCTCTACCAATTCCCTCAGCTTTTCTATTCCTTTCTTACCTCTTAAATTAGTTTCCTTATCCATAGTAATACATTATTTAATTATCAGT
This sequence comes from Cytophagaceae bacterium, assembly GCA_031414675.1. Taxonomy (GTDB): domain Bacteria; phylum Bacteroidota; class Bacteroidia; order Cytophagales; family Spirosomataceae; genus Leadbetterella. The sequence continues at coordinate 547 of JANNWE010000515.1, read as the reverse complement.
GCAGGTTGATTTCTTTCTTTTTTAGAAAAATTTATTTTCTCTTTTTTTAAAGAACTACAATTGGAGCACTTTCTATTTTTGGTTTAATTTTATTAAAGAGCAAGGCAACTTTAGCTTTAAATTGTTCTTTTTTCAAACTCTTATTCACCTTTTTCTCTACCCTTTTTTCTTCTTTTTTTGATCTTTCCAAATCTATTTTATGGATTTTAACTAGTTCTTTTGCAATCTTTTCTGCCAATTTATTGCCTTTTTTTATAACTTTAGCGGTTCCCCAATCTGTCAACCCTTTTAAATGTGGTTTCAATAAATCAGTCATATTTAGAGCGATGGGCATACTATTAAGTTCTTTATTCATTGGATATTTTTTTAAAAATGTGATTAAATTTCCGCATAATAAGTACCATTAATGTTACATAATTTTTGCAAATACTTATATTATTCACAGTTTTTATTAGATTGCAAATGGGACTAGGAATCGAAATTAAGAGTATAAAAAAAGCAATCTAAAATTAGATTGCCTTTAACTATTTCAACCCTTAAAAAACCT
>JANNWE010000514.1:0-4676 GCA_031414675.1 Cytophagaceae bacterium | reverse complement strand
TTAACATTAATTATCAATTAGGGTATAAACAATTGTAATAAGAGACGAGTTTGAACGCAGCAGTGCATAATTCGTAATACCCAATGAATAGGTAAGTTGATAGCCGTTGTTGGTTCCATCTCCAGTAAAAGCTCCAGCTATTCCATTAATGATAGTTTGAGCGGAATTAGTAAAAGTTGTGGAAGCCACTGGGGTGCCTCTTACCCCACTGCCTGTGCCAGCAGCCGCTGAAAGTGCCAAGTTAATGTTTATGCCTGGGGTATGGTACCAATTATCTGACCCGTAACTCTTCGTGTAAGGCTTGGGGCAATAGCTGATGTAAAATTCAGCCATTTGGAATTATTGGTAGCCGTATTGCTAAGCAGTTGACTGCCAGCTTCAGTAGGAGCTGCTAAACTTAATGAAATGGATGCTGTACTACTTAAATCAAGACGTGCGATTGGTGTTAATGTAACGCTCGTGCTGGCATTGGCTGTAGTTTGTGCAACAGCCAAATTTAAAGCAAACAAAATAATTATTACTATCTTCATTTTTTTAAGCTCACTTTAAAGTCTTTGTCTGAAAAAATGATTTTCCTTTCTGTAGATTTTACAGTAAAATGTTCTTTAAGCAATAGATCAGATTCTATAGTAATACTTTTTTCTTTTTCTAGTACCTCAAATTTTTCTAAACTTGCTGGCAATATCGCCAATAATTTCCAAGATCCGGGCTTGATTTCTTTAAATGAAAAATCGCCTTTATCGTTTATTATTGTTAATAAGGACTCTGAATCATTATATAATTTTACCATTACATTTTTTGCTATTTCCCCATTACTCAGACTTTTTAATCTATCCGATATTACGAAATTAATCTTCCCTTCCACTCCACCTGTTTTTACCATTTCTATTTTGATAATACTCGTAGAATCCACGGCAATCTTTACTGGTATAGGGCATTTAATATTAGGTACTAGTCCAGCTAAATCTGGTGAACTTGGAAGGGTAAGGTAGTAATTGTCAGGCTTTAAGTTAGAAAAATGGAAATTTCCTAAACTATCAGACAAGGTTTTGTATTGACCCATTTGAATCAGAACTCCATTTTTAGGCAACTTGGTATTCACTCCCATTATTTGTCCTTTTATGTGCCCAATGTTTCGGTTTTTCATAGTAGGTACATTAAGCTTCAAAACATACTTTAAGGAGAAAAATAGCGTATTTTGAGCAGCTGCTTCTGGCGAAATTGCCCCAAAAGGAATAAATGCACTGCCACTATTCATACTTAGTGAATGTTTTTTAAAATCAAATGACAAAGAGGCATCAATGAAACTTCTTTTTTGAAAAAATTCGTCGGGTGCATAATTGTTACGGTACATAAAACTGAGATTTATTTTTTGGCCATAATTTATTTTTAAGCCACCACCGTAAAATAGTAGATCTTGTATAGTGTTATCGTTTGAAAACTTATTGGTATGCTGATGTTCGAAATATCCATTCAGCCAAAGCCATTTTACAATTCTTACCGAAGGCTGTGTCATGGAAGAATACGTTTTCCTGGGTATAGCTTGGTCACCGGCCAATAAATTTTGAGCATTTCCATATCTACCTTGTGCAGAAAGCAAAAATTTTGTTTTATTTAGAGAGTAGGTAAGATTACCAAAATCTTCTTTAAAATGAAAACTTGAAGGACTTGCTCGGTCTTCGCGCTCTTGTTTGCTGTAATTTAAAAAGAACATGTGAGATGAACTAGGTGCGTAACTTAAGAACACCATGTTTACAGAACTAATAGGAGAAGTACTAAAATTAGTTAGGTCAAGACTGGGATTAATTCGTGTAAAATTAGAATTTATTCCAATGTTTAATTTTCTAGAAATTTGATAATTTAGTCCATTAATCAGCAAACGGCTGTTGTTGTAAAAACCCTGAAACTCTTTTCCTGCATTTATATATTCGGAGTTAAAATTAAGTTTTTTGTATTGATAATTTAATCTATTTAGAATTCCAAAATCCAAAATAGAATTATGGTTGCCCATCGCAAGTTCGGTTTCTATATTTAAATTTTTATTAGAAAATACGGAAGAAAAACTAATGATATTTGTTCGAAAAAAGTGGTCTTTTATGATAATACCTTTGTTTATATAATTGAAACCTATTTTTAGGTTTTCCTTGGGAAAATAGGAATAATTTCCACCAAAAGCATCTTTTTGAGTAGGTTGGAATCGGGCTTTTTGATAAAAAGTGTTAAAACTCCTTTTGGCAAATTTCTTTTCAAATTTTAATCCTCTGCCAAATCTACTAAACTCTAAAAGATCGCTTACTTTGTTTATGTAGTCGCCAAGGCTGATAGAGGTACTGTCTTTGTATTTATATTCAAAAGTATATTGATCATACGTTCCTATAGTTGGAAGCTCGAATTCATTAGGGCCTCGAATAGTAAAATCTAAATGATGTTTTTCTTTAAAATCTAGAAATCCATTGCCTGTAATCAAATATTGATAGGCAATAACGGACTGATTGCCCATATTAAAATTTAAAAACGAGGCTCCCGCTTCAATGGGTAGCCTATTATATACATCAATTTTTTTGGAAGAATTGCTATACACTGGTATAGATACAGTCTCATGGGCGGTCAATTTACTAGAATAGGAGATTAATTTTAGGTCAGCTGAAACCTCCCAAGAATTGTTTCCTGTAACTGGGATTTTTTGTTTTACGAATACTTGTAAACTGGAGTTTGGACGTAATATATGGAACTCAGATTTGCCAACAATAAATCCTTGAGAAGTGCTTAAATTTACTTTTTCTATGGAATTACCCAGATTTTGAACCAAGAATTCTGTTTCAAGGCTATCACCTTCCATCATGTATTCGGGCTTTGACACATTCGTTATTTCTATTTTTTTAAATTCTTCTACATTGACAAAAATAGATTTTCCTTTGTTGCTATTTTCATTTTCATAAGGCTCAAAAAGGATTACGTATTTACCAGAATGGGTATTTTTTGGAATCGAAATGGTGTAAAAGTATCTTAGAGATATAGAGTCAATGGTATAGGTTTTATGGATTAAAATTTGCCAATTTTCAGGCAAAAATAAATTTGGTTTTAATTCTTTGGAAGGATGGACTTTAAGTTCAAAGAAAACTGAAAAATAATGGCCAGATTTTACATTTTCTTCATATTTTGACACTATTATTTCCTCCTGCTTTTGAGCAAAAACAGTATAATTTAATAAAAATATAAAGATGTAAAATAGTGATTTCAAAATTGGATGATTATACGAAGTAAAATTTAGATTAGTTTATTTCTAAACTTAAGTTGGCTCCAAAAAGATCTTTGGAATTGTCGGCAATAAGTATGCCTTCATATTTCCCTTTTTTTATTCCTTTGAGTTCAATCTCAAATTCATTGCAACCTTGAGGATATATTCTTTTATTAGCACCTTCCAATGTTTTAATCTTTTCTCCTTCTTGATTATAAATCTCCAATATTACTTTGGCCTTGGTCGAAAACAAACCCTCGTTTTTTAAGCGTAGCGTCACCATTTGGCTCTCATTTTCAATTGTTTTAACTTTTATATCCTCAAAACCTAATTTTGTGCTTTCTTCGGTACCTACATCACCAATAATTTGAATAGCATAACGCATCACTGAGTTGATTTTGAGCCCTTCACTTTTATCTTCTTTAATAGGATCAGCCCCTTCTATCATTAAAACTGACCAAAAGCTGCCTTTTAACTGCTGTTCGCTACTTAATTCAATAGTATAAAAAAGAACATATTCTTCGTTTGGCCCAAGGAGCTTTTCATCTACTGTTGTTGTCAAATAAGGACTTAGAGATTGTCCAAAGCCGTTTGGGTTTAGATAATTTACTTCTTGCCCGCAAGCTGCTATTAAATCTTGTTTGTAAATAATGACTCTGGTAGGTTTTGCTGATTCGTTTCTGATTTGAACTTTCCCCGTTGTTTTTTGTCCTTGAGTGAGACTGTGCGTATGCGTGAGCCCATTTAAAACAGCAACACCCGCAGTAGCAGGTAAATAAAATAGGGAAATAAGAAGAATTGTAATTAGGAAATTTTTCATTTTATTATTTAACATTAAAAAAGATGTTAGGATAGATTTTAAGGCCTATCCTAACATTTTGTATTAATTATCTACTAAAGTATATGTAACTGTAACAACTGGAGATGCCGCTCTAATTGCACCATAATTTGCATCTAATGCAGTGTAAGCATAAGTAAGATTATGTCCACTACTAATTCCTGTACCTGTGTATGCACTCCCAATTCCAGTAACCAAGTTTTGATCTGTAGCAGTAAGTGTCACAGTGGATCCAGTTCCTCTAGTGCCACCACCAGTAGAAGCAGCCGCTGCCGTTAGAGCAATATCAACACCTGGTACTAAAGCGTTTATTTTTACTTGTACTCTTCTAGAAGTTATTAAACCGCCAATAATTGACGAATAATTCAGCCAAAGATCTGCATTTGCTACAGGAACAGTTAATTTTGTTCCAGCCTCAGTAGGTTGAACAAAAGTAGAAGTAAAGTTTCTTGTAGTTGCCTCTAAGTCTAATAATGCCACATTCGGCACAACTACCGTAACGGTATGATTGTCTGTCTGGGTGTCTTGTGCTGAAGCTTTTGATCCTACGAACATTAGAGAAGCCACGATTGCGATAAGTTTAATTTGTTTCATTTTTTT
>JANNWE010000513.1:0-3868 GCA_031414675.1 Cytophagaceae bacterium | reverse complement strand
CATCAAAATTACTTTTAATGAACTTAAAATTGCCAAGGCTTAGCATTCTATTATTAGTAATATCTTGAAGCCGAATATCGTAAAGCGAACCTGGTCTAAATGCAATGGCATCAGAAAAAAGGGCTTCTTTATATTTTTTTTGGGGATCATCTAAAATTAGACCTCTAAAAAAATCAGTGGAATTTGAATCTATTTCTTGAATTTTATTTGAATTTACATATACGAAAATATCATTAATAAGATATTGTTTTTTTACTTTTGGCAGTATATCGCTTTTTGGAAGTATTTTCAAATTTATTAAAAAAGGCTTTTGTGAAGAATCAGCCAAAATTCTTACTAAATCGGGACTAAAATAAAAATATCCATTATTTCTAAGTTCTGCGTCTATTCGTATTCGTTCGTTTTTAAAAGATTGTAAATCAAAATAATCTCCTTTTTCTAAATTACCTTTTATTGCAGAATTGGCGAATGCAATTTCAAAATCAGTAAGCCCATTAATGATTTCTATGCTATCTAAAAATGACCTTTTATTAAGGGATATATTATATTTTGCACTCGCAAATATACCTTTCTCCTTTAATTCGCCTTTAACCACAGCACTAAAAAATCCTTTTGCTTTTAAATATTCCTTTAAATTTTCAGAATTTTTTTCAACGATTTTTTGATTTACAAAAACAGGCTTCTCCGCAAAACTTTTCAGAGTTTTTGATAAAATCCCTTTCCCCTTTTTAAGGTTGTCTATAGCATAATAAATACCAACTTTATACGGAAACTTTCCAAAGAATGGAATTCTTATATTGGTGTTTTCTAAAGGTCTAGTAATTTCCAAAAGTTGACTCTTGAGTTCAGAAATTTTTGTGATTTCCAGTCTATCGTTTTTTAAAATATTAATGGTTGCCCCTCCATATATCTTTTCGTTTTCAGGAAGCTTATTAGCTATTCGGCAAGAGAATATGCTGAAAATTAATAAAATAAAAGAAGTTAACTTAAGGAGTATCTTCATTTCTTTTTCATTAATTCTTTCCACGTATCATAATCTATAGCCACTACAAAACCAAGTCCCGTTTCGACAACAGAACCCTCAATAACCATTTGATTTAAGTTCTTTCTAAAAACATTTAATCTATAACGGCCATCTTTGGTAATCAAAAAATTGGCTTGAATATTATCGAAAATCTCGGAGGAACGTAAATCTTTATTTTCTAATTCAAAGTTTTTACCAACAGAAATAATCAATCTGTCATTTGCAAATTTCTTATTAACACCTAAGCTTAAATTAGTATTTCTGCTATCTTTTGCAAGATTATAACCGGATTGTAATCCTAAATCTAAATCTATACCTTTAATTATACCTGCAGCATATTTATTTAACTGCGAACTAATAAGGTCACTTGCCTTTTGCCTGGCGAAGTCCTCATAATTTCTTGAACTTTCAATCTTATTTCCGAAATCTGCAAAATTAAATGCCCCAGTCATTAAAACCATAATAGACTGATCTTTAATTAACTCAGATTTAGTAATATTTACAATAGATTCACTTTTTATCCCTTTATCGTCAATTGTTTTAAAACCCGCTTTCTGAAATTCCTCTTTACTTGCTCCGATATCTACTTCCTTCAAAACTAACTCAAAATCAACATTGGGTTGAGATAACACGCCTGACAAAACTAAATCTACTCTTAAGGGTATATTTAATCTTAAATTTTTTAATTCTTCCGATTGAAAAGGATAATTGGCGAGCGATTTCTTGCCTAAATTATGCTCTGCTGTAATAAACAAATTAGCTTCAAACGGGTTTCCGGACCAAGAAATATAGCTTTTACTCTTGTCACTTATAATAAATTCCTTATTAATTATCTGATAGGTAAGATTATAGCTTCCTTCTTTAATATCAAATCTGCCTAAAATATACAAATCGCCATTGTTATCAAAACCTGTATTAAATTTCCCTTCCCCTTTTACGGTTAGCAAATCACCTGTTACCTGATCCATTAAAATATTTAATTTTGCTTTATCTGTAACCTCCACATTTATATTCACTGAATTTGCGAAATTTATGCTTTGATTTTTTGGCCTTTTAACTGTTTCTTTCTTTTCTGGATTTTTAAAATTCACAAATGTTACCACTGACTCTAGCTCCTTGCCTAGTTGAGAATCATCAGGCATTAACATAGTAATATCTGTTTTAGAATTAACTATAACATCTCCAGTTAAAACAAAATCTAAATTTTTCCCTTTTAATTTTAGATTTGTTTCAAAAAAACCAGTACCATAAAAAAGGTCATTTTCACCAACTTTTGCGTCAATGATATTAAAATCTTTTGAATTAATGTCGATGGTGTAAGAATAATCTGGAAGTGCTTCTATATTTATAAAGCCATTGAGATTTAATTTATTATTTAGTTTGTCTGTTAATTGGGTATTTTGAAGCAATATTTTTTGGTCTTTAATGATTAACTTTTGATTGATAAGTCCAATTCTAGCTCCAGTTTCCACCAATTTAAATTTGAAATCAGGAAATACCACAAAACCTCCAATGTCGGGTTTGGAAGGTGAGCCCTTTACAGTAAACTCACCAGAAATATTGCCTGCAACTTCTTTTAAGATTCCATCCATATAAGGTTCTAAAACTTTGGAATTTACCGAATCAGCAAATATTTTTAAATCCAAACCCTTCTCTTTTTCTGGAGAATAATTCCCTGTTAATCGAATGTTGGCATTTTCCCCTTTTATGGTTGAAAACAAAGAAAGTCCTTTAACTCCTTCATTTTTAGCATTCCCAGAAAACTCTCCGAGGGAAATTTGATTTAAGATAAAATTATTTACTTTAAAATCTCCAAAAAAAGCAATGGGACCTTCCATATAATTTTCTATTTGGACATCAGCATCCAGCAAGCCAGATATTAAAACAGAATCTTGTTTAAAAGCTTTTGAAAGAGAATTTAAATCTAAATTTTGAGTAAATATTTTGATAGGGCCATTAGGTTTTTCATTTATAGTATTTAATCTTAAAATCTGCTTATCGGATGTAAAAATTACATCGTTTAGGTAGATCCCTTCTTTAGAATAATCTATATATCCATTTGGATTACCAGACCAATCCTTATAAAATAATTTTGACCCAGAATCATCAAATGTAAGCCTTATTTTGCTATTATTACTTTGTATATAACCGTGCAGAGCATGCATATTTACGCCAACTGAATCCTTAATCGCCAAACTAAAATCAGCCTTATTTTCTTGTAATTTTCCTTCAATAGTAGCGTTTCTAACTCTGTATTTGACATTTGAAATTTGAGCAGATTTGAGAGAATATTTCAAAGACTTTCTATCTCCAATAAAATCAAAATTAGTGTTGTAAATCGATAAAGAATCAAATTCTAAATAAGGAATGCTTATTTTTCCTGAAATTGGAATATTCCCTTCTGATTGAAGTGTAGTTTGGACATAAATGGGAGCAAATCCATGAATATTAGGTAAAAAAGACTTAAAAATTGGATCATATTGAATCTTTCCTTCTACATTGAAAAGATAGGATTTGCTAGAAATCAGTGGCTTATAATCTGGAATATTAAAATAATGATTTATTTCTGTCAAAATAACATCCTTAAGTTGCGAATAATCAAAGTTTCCTCCTGCAGAAAGCTTAATAAAAGATGTTTCTAAATCTATTTTCCTTTTATCTCCTTCACTACTAGTTTCTATCTTTAAATCACCAATTGGGTATAATTTATCGTCTTTATAAATACTAATATTTTTACCAGACAACTGAACTTTTGGATCTTTAGGATCTAATTTCAACTCTTTAATATCCAATTCACCTCGCACTTCTATATTCTCTTTACTAAATCCCAATTCTTTAAGATTA